>JBJSXS010000552.1:0-13233 GCA_046086545.1 Gemmata sp. | reverse complement strand
AGGAGAACGTGATCCTCGGGCACCTGATTCCCGCCGGCACCGGGTTCAAGACGCACCAGGAGTCCGAGGTGAAGATCAACGCCCCGGCCGCCGACGGCCAGACGGCCCCGGCACAAGAGGCGACGACTTCGCCCGAAGCGTAACTACGTGTAAGTCGAAAAAGCGCCGTGCGGCCGCGACGCTGTGAGTCGCGGCCGCTTGGAATGTGAAACAAAAACCGGTACGCGCTCTTCCCGCTGTCGGTAACGTCCCTAACATACTTATTCCCGTTCGGCTGCCGCCGACGGCTGTACAGGATTTGTGCTCCATGCCGACGATCAACCAGCTGATTAAGTCTCCGCGGGTGCCGCAGCGCTCCAAGTCGAAGCACCCGGCCGTTCAGGGCTGCCCGCAGAAGCGCGGCGTCTGCACTGTCGTTAAGACGATGACTCCGAAGAAGCCGAACTCGGCGCTGCGGAAGGTGGCCCGCGTTCGTCTCTCGAACGGCATCGAAGTGACCGCGTACATCCCGGGTGAAGGCCACAACCTGCAGGAGCACAGCATCGTGCTGGTCCGCGGCGGCCGCGTCCGCGACCTCCCCGGCGTCCGGTACCACATCGTCCGCGGCGTCCTCGACGCGCAGGGCGTGCAGGACCGCAAGCAGACCCAATCCAAGTACGGAACCAAGAAGGAAGGCAAGTAGTCGCTGCGAGTGCTGAACTGTCAGTGGTCAGTCGGACACACGAGCCCGTGTGGTTTCGCGACCCCTGCTGGTAGCCACCCGCGACTTTTCGTGCTGACCGCCGACAACCGACCACTGTCAACTGACACCGAGAATTACTTCCAATGGGTTCTAAAACACGCACTGCCAGCTACTCGAAGCTCGCCCCGGACACCCGGTACGGCTCGCTTTTGCTCAGCAAGTTCATCAACTGCCTGATGCACGACGGCAAGAAATCCGTCGCCACCCGTGTGGTGTACGACGCGCTCGACCAGATCAAAAAGCGCATGCCGGACGCGGACCCGATTCAGGTGTTCACCGAAGCTCTCAACAACGTGAAGCCCTCTTTGGAAGTTCGCTCCCGACGCGTCGGCGGTGCCAACTACCAGGTACCGATGCAGGTCAAGCCAAAGCGGGCCGAAAGTCTGGCGATCCGCTGGATCCTGGCCGCCATCCGCGCGAAGGCCGGGCGCCCCACGCACCTCCGCCTCGCTGAAGAACTGATGGCCGCGTACCAGCGGCAGGGCGAGGCGATGAGCAAGCGCGAGCAAACGATCAAGATGGCCGAAGCGAACAAGGCGTTCAGCCACTTCGCGTGGTAATTTGCGGTGGTCAGTGGTCAGTGGTCAGCGGTCGGCACCGAACCCGGTGCCGACCGCTGACCACTTTCCTTTTGTTCGCGCCCTGTGTCCGTAAACTGGAACTGACGACCGACCACTGTCCTCCGGTGTTCCAATGGCCAAGGAAAAAGGATTCGACCTGACGCGAGTGCGGAACCTCGGGGTCATCGCGCACATCGACGCGGGCAAGACCACGACCACGGAACACCTGCTCTTCTACGCGGGCGTCAAGCACAAACTCGGCGGCGTGGACGAGGGCACCACCGAAACCGATTTCGACCCCGAAGAGCAGGCCCGCGGCATCACGATCTACTCCGCGTGCGTGCCGTTCGAGTGGGCGAATCACACCATCAACCTCATCGACACCCCGGGGCACGTTGACTTCACCGCGGAGGTGGAGCGCTCGCTGCGCGTGCTCGACGGCGCGGTGGTGGTGTTCGACGGGCAGAAGGGCGTCGAGGCGCAGTCGGAAACGGTGTGGCGCCAGGCCAACCGCTACGGCGTCCCGCGGCTGATCTTCGTCAACAAAATGGACGTGGTTGGCGCGAACTTCGCCAAGACGCTCCAGACCGTGAACGCGCGCCTCGCGCCGAACCCGGAAGAGCAGGGGCGCCCGGTGCCCGTCGTCATCCCCATCGGGAGCGGCGGCCCCGCGGACAGCCGCACGCCGTTCAGCGGCGTGATCGACGTCATCGAGATGAGGGCGAAGTTCTTCGATCAGGGCGACCTCGGCAAAACGGTGCGGGTGGCCGACATACCCGAAGACAACCTCCTCGAAGCGCAGGAGTACCGCGAAAAGCTGTTCGACGCACTGACCGCGCACGACGAGAAAGACCTGATCACCTCCGCCGTGCTCGACGGCAAAGACCCCGAGCCGGCGAAGGTTCGCCAGCTGATTCGCGAGCAGTGCCTCGCCCGCAAGATCTACCCGGTTCTGGCGGGCAGCGGGCGCGAGCACATCGGGATTCAGCCGCTGCTCGACGCGGTGACGCTCTACCTGCCCAGCCCACTCGACCGCCCGCCGGTGGCGGGCACCGACCCGAAGGGCAAAAAGGAGCAGAAGCGCAAGCCGGACCCGAAAGAGCCGTTCTGCGGCTTGGTGTTCAAAGCGTCCTGGCACCCTAACGGAAATCGCTTCTTCATCCGCGTGTACTCGGGCGCGATGAAGCCCAACATGCGCGCGTACAACCCGGGCAAGGACGTCAAGGAGAACGTCGCGAAACTGTTCCACGTCCACGCGGACCCCGCCCGGGGCCTCGAAGAGGTCGATGCCGGGCCGACGGGCGACATCGTGTGTGTCGTCGGCCTGAAGGACACGGTCACCGGCGACACGCTGTGCGAGACCGCGCACCCGATCCTGCTCGAGTCCATTTCGTTCGCCGAAGCGGTGGTCAGCCAGTCCATCGAGCCCGAGAGCGGCGGAGACAAGGACAAACTCGCACTCGCTCTCGAGGTGCTGCAACTCGAAGACCCGACGTTCAAGGTGGGGGCGGACAAGAACACCGGGCAGAACGTGATGCGCGGGATGGGGACGCTGCACCTGGAAGTGAAGCGGCACCGGCTCGAGCGCGACTTCCGTCTGAAGGTCCGCGTCGGCAAACCGGCGGTCGGGTTCCGCGAAATGCTGAAGGCCCCGCGAACGGTGGAGGGCAAGGTCGAAAAACTCGGCGACCGGCCGGCGTTCGCCGAACTGAAGGTGAGCTTCACCAACTTCAAGAGCGACCGGCCGGTCGCTGTGTTCAACACGGTGGGCGAAGACAACCCGACGCCGGTCGCGTTCCTCGCGGCGGCCGAGAAGGCGCTGGGGGACGCCCTGCAGACGGGCGAGATCGGGATGCCGATGATGAACGCTCAGGCCCGCATCTTCGACGCCAAGTGCGACCCGCAGCTGTCGACCGAGGACGCGTTCGTTGCGGCCGCGATCCGCGCGTACCGCGAGGGCACGCAGGGCAACGTGCAACTGCTCGAACCGATCATGAAGGTGACGGTTACCACCCCGCAGCAGTTCCTCGGCAACATCACCGGCGACATCGCAAAGCGGCGCGGGCAGATCGAGGCGCAGAACATGTCCGAGACCGGCGACCTGGTCGAAGTGGTCGCGCTGGTGCCGCTGCGCGAGCTGTTCACTTACGCGAACGAGGTTCGCAGCCTGAGCCAGGGCCGGGCCGCGATGGGCATGGAGCCGCACAGCTACGAGCCGGCCCCGGACGCGGTGCTGCGGCAACTCATGGGTGAGTAAAGTTGGCGGGCGGCGCCCGCGAATTTCTCTACGCGCCGTTTGCCTCCCGTCATTCGTAGCGCCGAACAATGTTCCTCATGGAACGTCGATGTGCGTCAGAATGTCGATCCGCGGAGTGCCCTCTAAAGCGGGCGTTCGGCGAGCAGCAACCAGCCGTACACGTCCCCGCCGCGTGCGGGGAGGCCGTCGATTCCGACCGCGCTCGTCTCTTTCACCCGAAAGCCGCACGAATCGACAAGGCGCTCCGCATGCCCCGGCGCGTAGTGGTGCAGGGTTAGGGCGGCGCCACCGTAGGCTTGCGACATCGTAATGTCGCCGGCCGTTGTCGGCGCGAAAAGGGTCCGGAGGCGCTGGCCCCAGACTCGCTTCCGGCCCAACCCGCGGAAGTATCGGTTGTGGACGTGCAGCACGAACCGGCCCCCGGGCTTCAGCACGCGAAAGGTGCTGAGGATCGCTTTCGTGCGGTTCTCGGCTTCGCGGATCATCCCGAGCGTGCTGAACAGGCAGGCCGCGTAGTCGAACGACGCGTCCGCGAGCGGCGGCAGGTCCACGAGGTTCGCGTTCACCCATTCGACGTTCACGCCGGCGGATGCCGCGTTCGCCCGGGCCTGCGTGAGCATGTCGTCAGACAGATCAACCCCCACACACGCGAAGCCCCTCGCTGCGAGGTGAACGCACAGGCGCCCGGTGCCGCACCCGAGGTCCGCCACGCGGCCCGGGGTCGCGAACGCGCGCTCGCAGAACGCCACATCGGCCGCGGCGAGCGGCGACGCGCGCATCTGCTCGTCGTAGGTCGAGACCATGTTCGCCGCGTGCAGGTAGTCCCACAAGCCGCGGTCCACGCCCGCGGGGAGTTGCCAGTCGGGAATCGGCATCGGTGTTCAGTTTGCAGTGTTCAGTTATCAGTGCTGCGAGCAGGTTGGTATTCTGTCTTAACTGAACACGGAAACACCGAACAGCGAACACCGATGAAAAGCACCGCCATCCGGGTCGCCGACGTGTACTTCGAGTACGAGGACTTCCGGTACCGCACACCGATCAAGTTCGGCGGGGTGGCACTGGACCGTGCGACCGTGCTGAACGTGCGCATCGCGGTGGAGGGCGGCTCGGGGAGGAGCGCCACGGGGTTCGGCTCGATGCCGCTCGGCAACGTGTGGGCGTTCCCGTCGCGCGTGCTCACATACGACCAGACGCTCGGCGCGATGCGGTACCTGGCCTCGCGCATCGCATCGGATTACAAGCAGTGCGGGCTCACCGGCCACCCCGTCGATATCACGCACCGGCTCGAGCCGGAGTTGCTGCTCGCGGGCGACGACTTCACCGCGCTGCACCAGTGGACCGAAGCGGTCCCGAAACTCGCGGTCCTGGTGGTCGCGAGCGCGTTCGACGCGGCGCTGCACGACGCGTACGGCAAATTGCACGGGCTGAACTGCTTCCGCACGTACACGAAGGAGTTCCTGCCGAACGACCTCGGGCACTATCTGGGCGCCGAGTTCGACGGGCTGTACCTGGAGAACTTCGTCACGCAAGAGCCGAAGGCGCGTATGCCGCTGTACCACCTAGTCGGCGCACTCGACCCGCTCACGCCCGCGGACGTCGCTGCACCTGTGGGCGACGGCTTGCCCGAACACCTGGGCGAGTGGGTCGCGCGAGACGGGCTCACGCACCTGAAGATCAAGCTGAACGGGGACGACCTGGACTGGGACGTGGAGCGCTGCGTGCGCGTGAACGCGGTCGCCGAGGGGGCGCAACGCGCGCGCGGCGTGACCGCTTGGTGGTACTCGCTTGATTTCAACGAGCGGTGCAAGGACGTGGCGTATCTGATCGAGTTTCTGAAGCAACTCAAGGCACGAACGCCGGCCGGGTACGACCGCGTGCAGTACGTAGAGCAACCGACCGCGCGCGACCTGAAGGCGCATCCCGAGAACAAAATGCACGCCGCGGCGAAGCTCAAACCAGTGGTCATTGACGAGTCGCTGCTCGACCTCGAATCGCTGAGGCTATCGATGGAGATGGGCTACACGGGGGTCGCGTTCAAGGCGTGCAAGGGGCAGACGCAGTCGCTGCTGCTGGCGGCCGCGGCGCAGAAGTACGGGCTGTTCCGGTGCGTGCAGGACCTGACTTGCGTGGGCGCGTCGCTGATTCACTCGGCGAGCCTCGCGGCCCACATTCCTGGCGTGGCCGCGATCGAGTCCAACGGCCGACAGTACTGCCCGGTGGCGAACGCGCCGTGGGACGTGAAGTTCCCCGGTGTGTTTAGCATCCGCGACGGCACCATGAACACCGCTCTGCTCAACGGCGTGGGGCTCGGCGCGGTCTGAAGTACGGCCACGACCGCAGGCGGTTCGCGTGGACGCTCGCGGGACGACTCGCCCATCCCCTTGGTCATCGCCAATAGTCACCTGAGGGACGCCAGCGCGAGGTCGCCGAACCCGACTGTCGAGAACTTGATGCCGCCGCTGTAGACCGCGATGAGAAAATCGGTCGGCCCGGGCCGACCGCCTCGTCGTCGCGCTGATCCTCGACACCACGCGGTCGTACTGTCCCCGCGCGAACCGAGTTGCACGGGTGCTCGTAATCGTGCGGCGATTCTGGCTTTCTTCCGGCGGGGTGAGACCCGCGCGGCGGCCGGTGTGGGTGTGTTCGCAACGGTGAACGGCGCGCTCCGAGAGAGCCGTTACCCGGCGAAGCACTGCATTTCGAATCTGTTGAAACCTACGGGCGGTCCCCACGCCGCCAGGCGTGGGTTGGTGTTCCCCTCGCCCGGTCGTAGCTTAACGCGGGCTACCCCTATCCGCCCGCGAGCGCCGACACCGTAATGAGCACGCACCTGCCAGGGACTGGCATCGACCACACGCCGGTCACCGAGCGCGACCTACTCGACTACTTTCACGAAGGCGCCAAACCCGTTTCGGCCTGGCGCGTTGGGGCGGAATTCGAGAAGTTTGCCGTGGACCGCGCGACAGGGCGGCAGATCGGCTTCGACGACGGCATCGAAAGCACCCTGCACGCACTTGCAACCCACTACGGCTGGGAGCCGCACTTCGAGGCGGGGCGTCTGACCGCGCTCACGCGCGGCGCGTCCACGGTTTCCGTCGAACCCGGCGGGCAACTGGAACTGTCCACCGCCCCGTCGCAGCGGTTATCGGAACTGCAAACCGAACTCGGCACGCACCTTTGCGAATTGCGTGCTGTGACCGACCAGGCGAAGGTCGCGTGGATCGCCGCGGGGCTGACGCCGTTCAGCGCCGTGCCCGAGATTCCGCTGAACCCGCGCCCGCGGCACCGGCTGATGGCCGAGTACCTGCCCACGCGTAGCCCGTCGGCCCTCCACATGATGAAGGCGACGGCAAGCACACAGGTGACGTTTGACTACGCGGACGAGGCTGACGCGGGCCGCAAGTTCGGGGTCGCGCTCGCGCTCGCGCCCGTGGTGAACGCGATGTTCGCCAACTCCCCGATGCACGCCGGGGGGCACACCGGGTTCGTGTCGTACCGCGGGCACGTCTGGCACCAGATGGACCCGGATCGCAGCGGGTTGCTCCCCGAGCTGCTCGCCGGCGACATGACCTTCGCGCGCTGGGTGGACCTGCTGCTCGACGTGCCGCTCCTGCTGCTGACCGACGGCGCCTGCCTGCGCCCGGCGCCCGGGGTCACGTTTCGCGAGTTCGTGAACAAGGGCATCGACGGCCGGTTCCCGACGCGGCACGACTGGGACGTTCACCTGTCGACGATGTTCACCGAGGCGCGGCTGAAGACCTTCCTGGAGGTGCGAGGGGCCGATGCCACTCCCTCTCCGCTCGCGCTGGCGGTGCCCGCGGTGTGGAAGGGGTTGCTGTACGACTCCGTCGCGCTCGGGGCGGCGACCGAACTGGCCCGCGGGTTCAAGCCGGGCGAACTCTTCGCGCTGTCGGAAGCCGTGGCGCGGAACGGGGTGCGCGCCGAACACCGCGGCGAACCGCTGATCGAGTGGTGCCGGGAGGTGGTCGCCATCGCCGAAACCGGCCTGAAGCGCCGGGGCGAGGACACGACCTACCTCGACCCGTTGCGCGAGGTGCTGGCCGACGGCCGATCTCCGGGTTCGCGGTGGCCGGCGGACACGACCGTCGCGGAGGTGCTAAAAGCGTGTGAGCATCTCCGCTAGCGGCTCAGGCTTTCCACCTGGCAACTTCGCCACTCCGGAGGCTCAGGTTCGCGAGGTGCGCGGCGCTCGCGGCGCTCACCCCCGCTTCGGCGGGGCACGCCACTTTCTTGGCGCGGTCGCGGACGCACTCGATCCAGTTCGTCAGGTGCAGCAGCTCGCCCTCAGGTTTGTCGTAGAAGTCCAGGCCCTTTTGCTGGTCGGTGCCGAGGATCATCGACGACGGCTCGGGCTTCTTCTTGCCGCGATCCGGGATGATCTCGTACCGGCCGCGGTCGATGTACAGCGTGCCTTCGGTGCCCATGAATTCGCACATCGAGCCGTTGCGGTTGTTGCTAAACGTCCCCTCGAAGTAGACCTGAACCTGCTGCTTCGGGTACCGCAGGAGCGTTTGCACCGAGTCCGGCGTCTCCCAAACATCTTTGGCGGCGAACCAGTCCCCCACGCTCGCGGCGGTCTCCGGGTGGTCGAGGTCGAGGAACCAGTGAACCACATCGATCCAGTGAACCATCAGGTCCGTGAAGATGCCGCCGCCGAAGTCCCAGAACCAGCGCCACTGACGGAACTTGTACGCGTCGAAGTCCTGTGCCTTCGCGCTGCCGAGGAACCGCTTCCAATCGACCTTGCTCGCGTCGAGCGCGTCCTTGCCCTTCTGGAAGCGGTTCGCGTTGCGGTTCCAGGTGCAATGAACCTTGTGAACGTTCCCGATCACCCCGTCCTTGAGCAACTTGTACGCGGCCAGAATGTGAGTCATGCTTCGTTGTTGCGTGCCGACCTGCACCACGCGCTTGTGCTCGTTCTGAGCCGTGATGACCGCCTTGCCTTCGGCAAGATCGTGAGTCAGCGGCTTTTCGACGTATACGTCTTTGCCCGCACTGCACGCGTCCACGGTGAGCGGAACATGCCAGTGGTCCGGCGAGGCGATGAGTACCGCGTCCACATCCTTGCGAGCGAGCAGCTCTTCGTGCTTCTTGGTGGCGAACGCGCCAGGGGCCGCGAGCTTTTTCGCGGCTTCGAGGTTCTCGTCGAACACGTCGCAAACTGCGGTGATCTTCACGTTCGGCAGCGCCGGGAACGACTTGAGCAGGTGCTTGCAGCGCCCGCCGACGCCGATGAGCCCGACCTGAAGCGTGTCGTTCGCGGCGAACCCGCGCGCCGATTCGACCAACAGACCTGCGGACGCCAGTGCAGAGGAGGCGAGAAACGAGCGGCGGTCGGTGTTCATTCCAGAGGCTCCCAGGAGGTGCCCTTACGATACGCCGAGTTCGAGGACGGAGAAAGAAAAACCCCCGCGGGGAGACGATATCCCGCGGGGGTCCGGATGAAGGCGATCCATCCGTTGGACGGGTAGTAAGATGATTCTGATCTTTGAAAGGCGACTTCCTGGAATGTAACCGGGCGGTTGGTCAGGGGTGAGATCGCGGCGGGAACACACCGACTCTGTCCTTTAGACGACGCAATGTTTCAGGAAGTTCCCGCATTGTCGGAAAAAGACAAAAATGAGGATGAGATTATGATTGAGCAACAGACGCAAGATCCAATAATGCTGTCGGTTGCGGACGGCCAGCTGTACTCACTGGTTTGACGCGCCAAGGGGAGAAAGTCGAACAAAAGGTCGCTCAGAACCTGAACTTTTTCATCAGCGCGTCCGCCGCAGTTACGTGCTCGTCGTTGCCATCCCCGTTACCGCAGAGGAGCCCCTGAAGTTGCTCGCCAACGGCCGGGAACTTGCCCTTCACGAACTCGCCCACGCTGTACTCGGGTTGGGGGCAATTACTCTTTGGGGAACCGCTTGCTCGCGGTCACAACTGGGTTCCCGCTCATTTCGAGAACGACGATGTATGTCGATGCACCCGGCGTGTCCTCGATGAGTTTCAGTCCTCGTTCCGGCGGTAGCACGCTAACGGCTTTGGTCATGCTATCCGCGGTGACGCCGTTGGGCGCGATGACCGTGACCGAGCGGCGCCCCGTGAGACCGAGCCCGGTTTTCGGGTCGAGCAGGTGGGAGTACCGCAACCCGCCTATCTCCACGAACTGTTCGAGGTCACCGGATGTGGACACCGCGGCATTCGCGAGAGTGAGCGGGCGCGGCTTCTGGCCCTTGCCGATGGGCGCGATTTCGACCTTCCACCCGGTCTGGCCCGGCGGCGGGTCGCCACAGGCGATGTCGCCGTAGGCCGCGACGAGCGCCGGCTTGATGCCGAATTTCTCGCGCAGGAGCTTCAGGGCCGCGTCCGCGGCGTAGCCCTTTGCAATACCGCCAAGGTCGAGTTGCATTCCCGGCGTCAGGAGTTGAGCGGTCTTCATCGCGGGGTCGAGTTTCAGCTTCGTGTAGCCCACCTTCGCGAGTGCCACGGCCAGTTCCTTTTCGTCGGGCAACTGCTGGGTGCGCCGCGCGAGGCGCCACAGTTGCACGACCGGTCCCACGGTCACGTCGAACGCGCCGTCGCACCGCTTGGACAACTCCTCTGCCTTCTGAAGCACGACGAACAGGTCGTCGCTGACCTTGACCGGTTCCTCGACCCGCTTCGAGAACCGCTTGCACAGGAGCACGAGTTCGCTGTCAGGTTTGTAGTCGCTCATGATGCTGTCGAGTTCGGCCACGCGCGCGAACGCGGCATCGGCGGCCGTCCTGGCGGTGGCCTTGTCTGCCGCGTACAACACGATGCGAAACGTCGTGCCCATGTGTCTGGATTCGAATTCGAACCGCTCAAGACCCGCTCCCCGCTCCCTGAACGGAAGCGGTGAGAAAAAGCCGGTGCTTCGCGTATGGGTGCCACTTTGCCTCAGGGAGGGGTGTTGGGGGGATAGGTCTCCGCCGATAAAATGACTGAGTAACACGCCGACAAGAAGACACGCGCTCATATTGCACCCCCAGCCGTTGACACGCACCATCCCTTCGGAGACTCTAGCGGATATGCCACTCCGAAACACCTGCTCCGCCGCCCTCTGCGCGGCTCTGCCCCTCCTGGCTCTCGCCGCGACTCCGCGTGAGCAACCGACCAAGCAGCCCCCCGCCAAGGCGGACGAGGCTCCGCAGGCGGCCAAACTCGAACCGAAGAAGAATTTCGTTGAGAAGACGAAGGGGTTCAAGACGGTCGTCGACGACCCGGACGCGGACCCGCCGAAGACTCACAAGGAGGACATGACCGCGTCTTTCGAAATGGTTTGGGTGCCCGGCGGCGAGTTCACCATGGGGAGTACAGACAAGGAAACCGGGCGCGACGCCATCGAAGGCCCTACTCACAGGGTAAAGGTCGGCAGCTTCTGGATGGCGAAGATCGAATGCACCTGGGACGAGTTCGACACCTTCTGGTACGACGAGAACTACCTGAAAGCCGACGAGGTCGCGGCCAAGAAGTTCGGCCCGGACGCGATCACCCGGCCCACGAACACGTTCGTGGACGCGACCTACGGGCACCCGCGGCAGGGGCACCCGGCGCTGTGCATGACGCACCACGCCGCGATGATGTACTGCAACTGGCTTCAGAAGAAGACCGGCCGCGCGTACCGCCTGCCGACCGAAGCCGAGTGGGAGTACGCGGCCCGCGGCGGTAAGGGCGACGCGGCGTACTTCTTCGGCAACGACCCCAAGGAACTGGGCGCCTACGCCTGGTTCAAGGAAACTTCGCCCACCGACGCGAAGCCGGGCGGCACCACCCACAAGTGCGGCACCAAGAAGCCGAACCCGTTCGGGCTGTACGACATGTACGGCAACGTGTGGGAGTGGACCCTCGACCAGTACGATGCGAAGGCCTACGAAAAGTTCGGCAAGAACCCTCTCTCGCTGAAGCCGGTGACGGTGCCGACCGACGCGAAGTGGTCTCACGCCGTCCGCGGCGGGTCGTGGGCAGACAAGGCGGAGCGGTGCCGCAGCGCGGCGCGGCGCGTGTCCGAAGACAGTTGGATGAAGTGGGACCCGCAGGAGCCGCAGAGCATCTGGTGGCTCACGCGCATGGACGTGATCGGGTTCCGCGTCGTACTGGCCGAAGAGGAGCAGCCCGAACTCGCGGGGCTGAAGCCGAAGGTGATCAAGAAGAGTGAGTAGTGTTCGTCGTCCCCAGTGTTCAGTTCTCGGTGTCCCGGGTTCAGCGTTCGGGTGCGGGGGCGGGTCCTTCGACACCGGCCACAGAACACCGATCACCGCGAACTTCTCTCCCGGAGGTTCCCATGTCGAATCGTCGTGACTTCCTCAAAACGGGCGCCGCGGTCGGCGGCGTGGCCTTCGCCAACGGCCTCGCGGGCGCGTACGCCGGCGGCGCCGGCGACGTGATCAAGGTCGGCCTGATCGGCTGCGGCGGCCGCGGCCGCGGCGCGGTGAAGGACATCCTCAACGCCGAGGAGAAGATCAACGGTGCCGCGCCGAAGGTCGAGATCGTCGCGGTCGGGGACGTGTTCAAGGACAAGGCCGAGAGCGCCGTGAAGGCGTTCACCAACGAGAAGAGCAAGGACTACGGGCGCTTCACCAAGCAGATCAAGGTGACCCCGGACACCACGTTCAGCGGGCTGGACGCCTACGAGAAGGTGCTGAAGAGCGACGCGAACCTGGTGATCCTGGCGACCCCGCCGGGGTTCCGTCCGACCCACCTGGAGGCCGCGATCAAGGCCGGCAAGAACATCTTCTGCGAGAAGCCGGTCGCGGTCGATGCCGCCGGCGCGCGGAAGGTGTACGAGCTGATCGATGAGTCGAAAAAGAAGAACATCGCCATCGTCGCCGGCACGCAGCGGCGGCACCAGAAGGGCTACGTCGAACTGATGAAGCGGGTGCAGGACGGCGTGATCGGCGAGATCCGCGCCGCCCGGTGCTCGTGGAACGGTCAGGGCATCTGGTTCCACGACCGCGCGCCGAACGCGACCGACGTCGAGTACCAACTGAACAACTGGTACCACTTCCTCTGGGTGTGCGGCGACCACATCGTCGAGCAGCACGTTCACAACCTGGACGTGGTGAACTGGGCGATGGGCGGCCCGCCGGTGAAGGCGGTCGGGATGGGCGGCCGCGCGCTGCGTAAGCCGGGCGACCCGAACGTGGTCGGGAACATCTGGGACCACGTCGCGGTCGAGTACGAGTACGCCAACGGCGTGCGGCTCGCCAGCTACTGTCGCCACATCCCCGGCGACGACAACGTGAGCGAGTCGCTGTTCGGCTCGAAGGGTACGACCTACACGAAGGACGGGGTGTACGAGATCGACAAGAAATCGGTCGCCGGCGACGACATCTCGGCGTACGTGCAGGAGCACATCGACCTGCTCAACAGCATCCGCGCTGGGCGCCCGCTGAACGAGTTGAAGAACGTGACCGACTCGACGTTCACCGCGATCCTCGGTCGGAACGCCTCCTACGCGTGCCGCACGCTGACCTGGGCCGACGCCCTGGCCGCGAACGAGGACACGATGCCCAAGAACCTGTCGCTCACCGCCAAGCTGGAAGTCACGCGGGCCCCGTCCCCAGGCTCGTGGAAGCTCCCGCCGCGCGCCTGAGCGAGTAAAAAATGAACCGGGAGGTGCGAGACGGCGGAGTGGTTTCGTGCAC
>JBJSXS010000551.1:0-3507 GCA_046086545.1 Gemmata sp. | reverse complement strand
ACGCGGACTCGACCAGGGCGACCCCCGGGCGGGCTCTTCGCTTGCTGAACAGCATGTGCGTTCTCCCGTCCGGGTCAGTTGGTCATGAGCGGTGCGATCCGCATCTGGACGCTGCGCGAGAGCGTCTGAGAGCTGGGCACGCCCGGGAAGTTGGTGATCGTCTGGAACGGCATCTCCACCTTCACGGCGACCGCCGGCGCGCCGCCCGAGTCGGTGGTCTGCGTCGCGGTGACGGTCGCGGTCCCGGTCAGGTTCGGCGCCTCGGCCAGCGCCGCCGCCGTCACGCTGGCGTAGGGCGATTTGGCCGCCGTTTCCGCGTCGCACGCGTACATGGCCCCGTTGCGGGCGCACCCCTCGATCGTGATCGTGTAGTACAGGAGCCGCGCCCAGTCGGTCGCGATCACCCCGACGAACATCAGGAACGGCAGCAGCGCGGCCAGTTCGACGGTCGCGGCACCAGATCGGCGGTCGGTGTTGCGGAGAAGCATGTTCGGCTCGCTGAGGGTACCGGCGGGGCGTCACCGCGACCGGGCGGTCGGCCCGCACCCGCTGCCCGCTCTCTGGAAAAAGGCTCCCGGACAGGATGTTGCCCGCCGCCAGCCAGTACAAGCGTCACGCCAGCCCCGCGCCGTGCTCGTACGTGCGGGCCAGTGACCGAGGCACCCGGTCCGCGCGGCCCAAGTACATTGGGCCGCGGGCGACGTTCAACACGGTCACGATGAGACTCAGCCCGATCCAGCACAGGGTAACGCCAGTCGCGACCCCCACCCCTCGATATGGCTCAATCGCACCCGGGCGGCTACGCGTGAGGCGGGGTCAAACGGCTGAAATATCTCACCATAGAACACGCCCCGGAGAAGTGTCGTGAATTTTTTGGGCGCTGTCGGTTTTTTCTTCCCGCAGAGCGTCCACGGAGCTTTCGCGAGGCGTGAACACCTATGCGCAAGCCTCACGGTGGCCCCCCAGAGGCGTGCCAGCTGTGCCACCCGAGGCGAGAGGCCGCGGTTCCCCGGCAACGAACTGTCGACTCTTCGGACAGTAAAACGCCGGCTGAGGGCCAAAGTTGGCCCGCGCCGCCGCCCGGCGGAACGGCATCAGGCAACGTCTGTGGTGAGCAGGTTCAACTGAGGGGGGGCGCCGGGAGTGGTCGCAGGCGGTCCGGCTCGAAGTTCGCTCAGGGGTATGCGGGACAGCACGAGTCGTAGTTGCGTGCATTCCTCGACCGGCCGCGTCAGGTCGCGCATGACCACCTCGGCAGTGCGCCACAAGGTGTCCGTGGCGGGCGGAGCGTTCGAGGTCCGCGCGCGGAGCGCGAGTCGCGGGCCTACCGAAGTTGTTCGGGGGTGCGAAGAAGGGTCTCGTTGGGTACACGCCGCTCTGCCGCGAGGCGGGTGAGGGGCGGAGTGCCAAGCAGGCGAGCCGGGGCGCGAGCGAATGCCCGCGCGCCCGGCTCGTCAAGGCGGACACGTGTGGGCGGTTCAACTCAGGTGCGCGAGCTTGCCGGTGCCGTCGCCAAGTGCCGACACCTTCAGGTCCATCCGGTCCAGCATCGACAGCCACAAGTTGTTCAGGGGCGTCTCCTTCGGATACCGGACGTGGCGCCCGGTCTTGAGCGTGCCGCACCCGCCGCCCGCCAGCAGGATCGGGAGGTCGTCGTGGTTGTGCGCGTTCCCGTCCGAGTTGCCGCTGCCGTAGGCGATCATCGCGTGGTCGAGCAGCGTGCCGTCGCCCTCCTTGATGGAAGCGAGCTTCTGAAGGAAGCGCGAGAGCTGGGACGTGTGGAACTTGTTGATGTCACGGATCTTCGCGCGCTTCTCCGGCTTGTTGTCGTGGTGCGACAGTTCGTGGTGCGCCTCGTTCACGCCCACCATCGGGTACGTCTTGTTGCTCCCCTCGTTCGCCAGCACGAAGGTGACCACCCGCGTGACATCGCTCTGGAACGCGAGCGCGACGAGGTCGTACATGAGCGCGACGTGCTCGTCGTACTTGGCCGGCACCGCGGTCGGCGCCTTGTAATCGGGCGTCTTCACCGGGGGGAGCTTCTCCGCGCGCTCGATCCGCAGCTCGATGTCGCGCACCGCGGACAGGTACTCGTCGAGCTTGCGCTTGTCGGCCGCGCCGAGTTTGGCTTCGAGGTCCTTGGAGTCCTCGCGGACGAAGTCGAGGACGCTCTTGCGCTTCGCGTCCTGTGCGGCGCGCTCCGCGGGCGGCTTGGTGGCGAACAGCCGCTCGAACACGATCTTCGGGTTCACCTCCTTCGGCAGCGGCTGCGTCGCCGACCGCCACGACATCGTGGACGAGTAGACGCACGAGTAGCCCGAGTCGCAGTTCCCTGCCATCGAGCCGTGTTCGCCGCCCAGTTCGAGGGAGGGCAGGCGCGTCTTGTCGGCGAGGCGCGCCGCGGCCACCTGGTCAACGGAGATGCCCGCGCGGATGTCGGTGCCGTCGGTCTTTTTGGGCTGCGCGCCGGTGAGGAACGCGCCCAGGGCGCGGGCGTGGTCCCCGCCCCCGTCGCCGTGCGGGCGCGCCTTGTCGGCGGTGAGGCCCGTCAGCACGAGCACCCGCTCGCGCACCGGCTTGAGCGGCTCCAGGATCGCGGGCAGCTCGAAGTCCGTCCCCTCGCCCTTCGGGGTCCAGTCCGGCATGTTCTTGCCGTTCGGGACGTAACAGAAGCACATCCGGTTGGGCGCCGGGTTCTTGGGGTCGCCGGCCCACGCGGTGAGCGGCCCCATCGCTTCGAGCCAGGGCAGCGCGAGCGACACGCCAAGCCCCCTGAGGGCCGTCCGGCGGGAAATCGTGGGCATCGAATGGCTCCTGTCTTGTGTCGCTGTGTGGTCGGCGCGCCTGAACTCGAATCGCCTCGGGCGCCAGCGCCGTGGGGGCGCACCGCGAGGTCACTGCCCCTTGCCGCGTCGCATCCGGAACGGGTCGCTCTTGACGATCTCCGCCACCAGCGCCGAGAAGCGGTACTCGCCCCGCGCGACGTTAGCGGTGATCGTATCGACGGCGCGGCGGTCGTAGAACTCCAACCCGCGCCCCAGAGCGTAAATCAGCATCTTCTCGGTCAAGCACTTCACGAACAGATCCTTCTTGCCCAGCAGCACGCCCTTGAGTTCCGCGGGGCCGGTGAACTTGACGTTCCCGGGCAGCTCGCCGCTCGGGTCGATCGGCGCATCGCCGTCCTTCGTGCGGAAGCCGCCCAGCGCGTCGAAGTTCTCCAGCCCGAACCCGAGGCCGTCCATCTTCGCGTGGCAGTTGGCGCACGCCGGGTTCGCGCGGTGCGCCTCCAGCTGCTGGCGGAGCGTGCCCGCGTTCACCGGCCTGCCGTCTTTTTCCAGTTCCGGCACGTTCGGCGGCGGCGGGGGCGGGGGCGTCCCGAGCAGCTGCTCCAGCACGTAGCGCCCGCGCTTCACCGGGGAGGTGCGCCCCGGGTTCGAGGTCACCGTGAGCACGCTCGCCTGCGTCAGCACGCCGCCGCGGCTGGTGCCCTTCAGGTCGACGCGGACG
>JBJSXS010000550.1:0-5328 GCA_046086545.1 Gemmata sp. | reverse complement strand
AAGGGCGCGACCGACAACGAGGGCTACGTTACCGATATGGCGTGGCACCCGGACGGCTTCGTGATCTTCACCACCAGCGGCCAACCGGGGCAGGGCAAGTTTCACCTCTGGAAGCCGGGCGCCGCGACCACACAGTTCAGCGGCGGGAAGCTGCCGAACTGCCACAGCGTCGCGCTGCACCCTGACGGCGCGACCGTCGCCGTCAGTGCGACCAACGCGAACAGCAGCGGCAACGGGCGCGTGAAGGGAACTGGCGGCGACTACCCCGAGAACACGTCGCCCATCCAGGTGTGGACCCTCCCGAAGGCGTAGGGCGGGCCCGCGGCCTGCCGTCGCGAGGCGGGCCGCGGGCCCGCCCTGCGGAAGTCACACGGGCTCCGACACCACCAACTTCACGCTCAGCACGAAGTCCTTCACCCGCTCGCGGTACTCCGCCATGTGCGGAGCCTTAGTGTGCGCGTACAGCGCCTCGAGGCCGGCCCACTTCTCGACCACGGTGATCACGTCCTCGCGCGGGCCGTCCTGCACCGCGAGCGTGGTCTTCACGTCCGCGGTCGCCTGGTACTCGACGCACCCGTTTTCGGCGCGAACGAGGGGCGTGAGCCACTTGAACGCCTCGACGACGTTCGCGCGTGTGCCGGGCTTGGCGGTGATGGTCGCGACAACGTGAATCATGTCGGTCCTCATGAGGCGTCGAACAGCGTGGGTTGCGTCCACGCCGGGGGTTCGGGTTCGGGCACGACCGCGATCAGGTCCGCGGCGTCGTTGGCCGCGGAGTTCACCCGCTCGCTCACCGCCCACCGCTCCATCCGTTCTACGGGATACGGCTGCAACAGCGGCGAGAGGTGAGACGGGCGCGACTCCGTCGGGTCGAGCCACGCGCCGAACTGCGCCTCGCTCAATATCGCCGGCATCCGGTCGTGCAGCGGGCACACCAGGTCGTTCGCTGGCACGGTCAGCACCGCGACCGTTTCCAGAGGGCCGTTCGGGCCCGTGCACCGGTCCCAGATGCCCGCGTACGCGAACGCGCCGCCGCCCGCCTTGCGGAAGAAGTACGGGTGCTTCTTGCGGCGCACGGTCTTCCATTCGAAGAACCCGTCGGCCGGGATCAGGCACCGGCGCCGCCGGAACGGGGCGCGGAACGCCGGCTTGTCCGGCGCGGTCTCGGCACGGGCGTTCACGAACCCGGGGTGTTTGGGGTTCGTGTTCCAGAACGGGATCAGCCCCCACCGCAGTTCGGTCAGCTCGCGCGCCCCGTCCGTGACCCGTACAACCGGCAGGCCCGCTGCCGGCGCCACGTTGTACCGCGGCGCGGCGTGCGGCCGCGGGTGGTTCAGGTCGTACGAGAGGCCGAACAGGTTCGCGATCTCGGCTCCGGGCGTGGTGATGGCGATTCGTGCGCACATGGCGGTCTCTCGCGGGGGCGAGAGAAGTATACCTTCCGCCCCCGCGGCAACCAGATGTCAGTGGCGCCCCTCACCCCTTCAGTTCCTTCATCGTGACGGGCTTCTTCTGGTACACCGCCTCGCGCACCAGCAGGCACGCGAGCACCGCGTCGCGCCCGTGCTCGACGGTCGCCACCGGCGGCTTGCGGTCCCGCACGCTCCGTGCGAAGGCTTCGAGCCCCAGTCGCGTGTTGTTGATGGTCCCCTTCGCGCCGTGCCCGACCTTGTCGGGCGTGTTTAGCTCCTTGCGGTACGCGATGACCCCGGTGTTGAAGTCGATGCCGGCTTTCACCCCGTTGAGCCGCGTGTACTCGTCGTTGAACTCCTTCGTGAACTTCCCGGTCTGGCCCGGAGCGACCCAGGAGTGGAGGATGTTGACGATCACCCCGTTGTCGTACTCGACGACGGCCGAATAGTAGTCGTGAACGTCGCGGTCCGCCTGGAACCCCTTGTACAGCCCGGTGCGGCCCAAACCCATCGCCCGCACCGGCAGGCCCTTGTTGGCCCAGTTCATCACGTCCCAGTTGTGGCACGCCTGCTCCACCATCCAGTCGCCGCTGCGGGCGCGCTTGCCGAACCAGTCGCCGAGCGGGCCCCACGCGTTCGACCACACGATGCGGCCCTCGACCAGATCACCGAGTTCGCCTTCGTGAATGAGCTTCATGGGTTCGATGAACCGCGGGTCGGCGCGCCGCTGAAAACCGATCTGCACGATCAGCTCGCTCGCGCTGGCGGCCTTCACCACGCGGTCGCAGTCCTGCGGGGTGAGGCACAACGGCTTCTCGCCGTACAGGTCTTTGCCCGCGGCGATCACGTCAAGGTAGCAGGCCGGGTGCAGGTCGCACGGCAGCGCGGACACCACCGCCTGCACGTCCCTCTCCTCGAGGAGCTTCTTCCAGTCGCCGATCAGTTTCGGCTCCTTCTGGCCCGCGTCGGTGACCGCTTTCGCGGCGCGGCGGGCGTGCTCGTCCTTTATGTCGCACACCGCGACCACGGTGCCGAGCTTCGCCTCGAGGAAGTTCTTGAGCAGCGTGGACCCGCGGTTGCCGACCCCGATAAACCCGACCTTGAGCTGGTCGGCATCAGCGGCCGAGAGGCGCGACGCGGCGGCGGTCGCGACGGCGGCGGAAGCGAGAAAGTTCCGGCGGTTGACGCGGGACATGGGTGAGCACCTTTGCGTTGGGGGAAGAGGCGCCTCAAAATACCACCCGGCGCGGCCAATGTGTTGGGGTTTCTGGTTGCCGTTGCCCCCCGCCGGGCCGACAATTCGCGCAGTACCGTACTTGGGCCCGTTTCGCCCTCTGTCCCGCACGGACGCCACACATCGAGAGTTGGAGCTGTTCGCAATGTTGAAGAGCCGCGTGCTACTGTTCGCGTTTGCCGTCGTGGCCGGTGCCCTCGGCGGGCTCGGGGCCGCCGCGCTCCAGAAGGAGTACAAGAGCGGGGTCGTGTGGCCGGAACCGGTGGTCGTGACGCCCGGCAAGGCGGCGGGCGACGCCCCGTCCGACGCGGTCGTCCTCTTCGACGGCAAAGACCTGTCGAAGTGGAACAACGGTGACAAGTGGGAGATCAAAGACGGGTACGCGGTGGTGAAGGGTGGCGACATCCTCACGAAGGACTCGTTCGGCGATTACCAACTGCACGTCGAGTTCGCCACGCCCGAGGTGGTGAGGGGGAACGGGCAGGGGCGCGGCAACAGCGGCGTGTTCCTGGCCAACCGGTACGAGGTGCAAGTGCTCGACAGCTACGACAACAAGACGTACTTCGACGGGCAGGCCGGCAGCCTGTACAAACAGCAGCCGCCGATGGTGAACGCGTGCCGCAAGCCGGGCGAGTGGCAGACTTACGACATCATCTTCACCGCGCCCCGGTTCGACGAGCAGTCGAAAGAGGTGAAGGTGCTGACCCCGGGTTACGTCACGGTGATTCACAACGGGGTGGTGGTGCAGAACCACTTCGAGCTGCAGGGCGGCACCTACTTCGACAAGCCGGCGAGTTACCAGAAGCACCCGCTCAAGCAGCCGATCCGGTTGCAGAACCACGGCGACCCGGTGAAGTACCGCAACATCTGGATCCGCGACATCAAGATGTTGGAGGGCAAGAAGCCGGAGCCGAAGTCCGACGGGAAGTGACCCAGCGGGCCGGGTTCGCGCTCCTGAGGCAGGCGTTCGGTTCGCCCCGTTCGGCACCGACACGCCTGCACCCGCGGTGCGGCCGTGTCGGGCGCTGGCCGCCGCCCCGACTTGCCCTGGCGCGCCTCAGCGACCGCCGCGCTGGAGCAGATCGGCGCGAAGTAACGCGCATTCGGGGAGCGAAGTGGCTGTCGGAGCCGCAACCGTCAGGGAGCGTTAACCGACACGCTCCCTGGCGGTCGCGGCTCCGACAGCTAACTCGCGCTTCTCTCGCAGCCCGGCGTCACTTCGTGCCACGGGTTTCCGGGGGGCGCTCGCCGGTAATGAGCCGCGCGGCCCGGTTGCGGGTGAAGTAGTTGAACGCCCACTGGAACAGCACCAGCACGCGGTTCTCGAACCGGGCCAGGTACAGGATGTGTATGAACAGCCACGCGAGCCACCCCGGGAACCCACCGAACCGGATGCCGGACGTCTCGACGACCGCCTGCGCCCGGCCGATGGTCGCCATGTTCCCCTTGTCGAAGTAGTGGAACGGGCCCTTCGGGGACTCGCCCTTGATGCGCCGCACGATGGCCGCGGCTGCGTACTCGCCCTGCTGCATCGCCACCTGAGCGACGCCCGGGAGCGGTTTTCCGTTCGGCCCGGCGAAGCTCGCCATGTCGCCGATCACGAAGATGTCCGGGCGCCCGGCTACGGTGCAGTCGGGGTTCACCGGCACGTGACCGCCGCGGCCCACCGTGATGCCCAGCGCGTCGCCCAGCAGTTTCCCGAGAGGCGACGCCTTCACGCCGGCCGCCCACACCACGGTCGAGGTCTCGATGCGCGTCGGCTCGCCCGTGCCGCCGTCCGGCTTCACGCGCACGTGGTCCGGTTCGATCCCGACCACGTGGCAGTCGAGCTGCACCTCGACACCCATGCCCTCCAGCGCCTTCCTCGCCTTCTCGCTGAGCGACTCGTGGAACGTGCCGAGTACGCGGGTCTGGCCCTCCACGATGATCACCCGCGCGGCGGCCGGGTTGATGCTGCGGAAGTCGGCGCGGAGCGTGTACTGCGCGAGCTCGCGGATCGACCCCGCCAGCTCCGCCCCGGTCGGCCCGCCGCCCACGACGACGAAGGTGAGCAATCGGGCGCGCTCGGCCGGGTCGTTCGAGCGCTCGGCCCGCTCGAACGCGGACAGCACCCGCCGCCGAATCTCGGTCGCGTCTTCGATCGTCTTCAGCCCCGGCGCGCGGTCCTCCCACTCGTTGTGCCCGAAGTAGTGGTGTGTGGACCCGGTGGCGACGATGAGCGAGTCGAACGGCACGCGGGTGCCGTCGGCCAGCAGCACCGCCTTGCCCGCAACGTCGAACCCGGTCGCCTCGCCGAGCAGCACCCGGGTGTTCTTCTGCTTCCGCAGCACGGACCGCAGCGGGGCCGCGATGTTGGCCGGCGACAGGGCGCCCGTGGCGACCTGGTACAGCAGCGGCTGGAACAGGTGGAAGTTGCGGCGGTCGATGAGCGTGACGTCGGTCGGCGTCTTGTTCAGCGCCTGGGCCGCGACGAGCCCCCCGAACCCGCCGCCGATGATGACCACCTTGTGCGCGCCGGTGCCGTCAGCCATGTGGGTCCCCTCGAGTGCCAGGTTGGGGGTAGTGTATGAAGGGCGGCCCGGCCGACCCCGGCCCAAGGCGCAGCGGCGCCAGCAGCGCGAGCCGACACAGGGCAAATGATGCTGGCGCGGCCCCTCCGTACTCCTCGAGGGCAACCAGGCG
>JBJSXS010000549.1:0-2642 GCA_046086545.1 Gemmata sp. | reverse complement strand
CGGGCCCGGAGTTGAAGCCACCACGGACCTGGTCCGTGAGGCTTTTCCCCCTCCGGTGCGAACGCGTCGCGTACGGTTGCAGCGAGTCCGCCCCCTACTTCGTGACTTTCAGCAGCACCGACTTGGCCGCATGTTCCGTGTTGGCCCCCTCGCGCCTCGCCAGAACGACAATCGGGTGTTCCTTCGGCCTCACCCACGGCTCGGCAAACAGCACGACCTCGCGGCTTGTATCGCGCTCGGTAATGAGGATGCCGTTCAAGCCCACGTTCAGCACCCGGACCCCGTGCGGCAACCCCTTCACCTCGACCGGCACGCGCCCGGCGAACTTCCCCTGCCGGGCGATGTCAACTGTGAACCTCGTCTCCCGGCCCGGCTGAATCGAGATGACCTGTTCGCGCACCGTCGTGACAATGTCGCCCGGCGCGACCGCCTGCGGCAACCCGCCGGTCGCTTCGCGTGTCAACTCCTTGCCGCCGACGCTGGCGCGTGCGATCAACTTCAGTTTGGCGTCCGCCGGCACACTCGCGCTCGCGTCAGCGTACAGGGCGAATGTGGTTGTGGTGAAGCCGCTTTCCACAGTTGTTTCCGGCGCGCTGAACCCGGGCGGCAGTCCGTCGAGTTTGATGCTCACGGGAGCGTCGAAGCCGTCGAGGCGCGTGACGGTCACGTTGACCGGCAGCGCGCCGCCCTTCCACACGCCGGGCGCGGTGGGCGTGAAACTCACCGCAAAGTCCGGCTTCGGCGGGCGCACGGTGACCCGGTACGCGTGGTTCGTGCCACTCGCGCCTCGCGCGTCGGTTACGCGCACCTGATAGCTGCCGTCCGACGGCGGGTCGAAGAACACGCGCGAGTCCTTGCCGTACCCGGGGCCGCCGTCGTCGTTGCGGCATGTCAGGTTGAACGTCGGCAGGCCGTTTGGCGGGAACGTCGAACCGGGTGGGTGCAACTCGACCTTGTACATGGGCAGCCCGAACGCGTGGTGTGTGGGCGTCGTGCCGAAGAACGCGACCCGCTGCCCGCCGACCTGATAGAACTGGGCGTCGTCGTCCGGCCCCTTTGGGAGTGCGAGGATTCGTACCACCTCGCCGTTCACGTACAGGTAATCGTCGATGGCCAACTCGTTCCACGCGTCGAGCCGGATGCCGGGTTTCTCGGAGTCGTGGTCGCGGAACGTGACGTTGGTTCTGGCTGTCGCACGCAGCACCCCGAGCGGCACCGGCTTGCCCGCGGCGTCGAGAACCTCGACCACCGGATCGACCGGTGAGCCGGCCCGGCGCGCCAGCACCTCGACCACGAGGCGCTCGCCCTTTTTCGCACTGAAGCGGACCGCTTGCGCCTCGTTGGGTTTCCTGAGAACGCCATCGGCAGAACCGGGCACACGGATGTCGGCGCCGGCGACCGGATCGACCACCGTGGACGTGAACTCCGCGACGGTCACCTCCGCGGCGCCGGTCGCCTTCAGGGGGAGTGGCACCGGCACTTTCGTTCCCACGCTCGCGCCCACCGGGACGGTGACCTTCGCCGTGAGGCCATTCGCGCTGCCCAGGTTGACGCCCGAGACGTGAACGCTGGTGGTGCGGCCGCGCTGCGCCGCGAGGGGAAACACCCCGGTGACCACCGGCACGCTGCCGAGGTGCAGCCGGTAGCCGAAGTCCGCACCGCCGCGGAAGTCGCGGTCGCGGACCGCAACCGCGTAGGTGCCGTCTTTCTTCGGAACGAACCCGAGTGACGACCCGCCTTCGGTGAGAACCGTTCCGCCCTCGTCGGTGATCGCGAGTACCGGTTCCAGCTTCGAACCCGTCGCGGGGGCCGCCTGCACGCCGACCTGGTCGCCCTCTTTGGCGGTGAACCGGAAGTAGTCCACGTCGCCCGCGCGGTCGATGATGCCCAAGACCGTGGTGTTCTGCTTCACGGCCATTCCGGTGCGGGCGGAGTCGGTGCTGCCGTCTTCTTTGATGACGGGGAAGGGGTCGGCGGGCTCCTTGGCGAGTTGCGCCCGCACGGGACCGTCCTTGGCGGGCTCCCGCGTCGGGAGCACCTGCCGCGCGGTCTTGCCGGTGGCGGCGTCTACGAGTAACGCCACGCCGTCGAACCGGCCTAGCGCGAACCGCTTGCCGTCGGGCGCGAGCGCGAAGGCCAAGACCGTTTCCGGCTGCGCGGGGTACACCTTCGCCTCGGTGAGCTTGTCGGTGTTCCACGCCTTTACGATTTTGTCCTCACCCACGGAGTAGAGTTTCGACCCGTCTCGTGCGTAAGCGAGGCGGCACACCGGGCTCTCGTGCGCGAACGCGGCGTGAACCAACTTGCCGCCCGCGGCGTCGCACGCCCAGACGCGCACGCTCTTGTCGGCGCCGGCGGCGGACAGGCATTTCTTGTCGGGACTCCAGGCGAGGGCGTACAGCCAGTCGGTCGCGTCGCCGAGCGTGTACAGCCGCTTTCCGGTTGCTACCTCCCACACCTTGACGGCGCGGTCGGCGCTGGCAGTCGCCAGCAACTTCCCGTCCGGATGGAACGCGACGGCGTACACCGCGTCGCTGTGGTCCTTGAGCGTGAGACGCGGCGCCGGATTCGCCCCTTCGTCGTCCACGTCCCAGAGGTGAACGACGCGATCATAACTCGCGGTGGCGAGCGTCTTGCCGTCG
>JBJSXS010000548.1:0-2390 GCA_046086545.1 Gemmata sp. | reverse complement strand
GCGCCCCCGGAGCGGACCGCGCTGCGCCGCGCGTACCACATTTTGTACCTGACCCGCCCGGCGCTGCCGCTGTCGGCCGCGCTCGCGTGGGTCGAGGCGGAACTGGGCGCGTTCGCGGCCATTCGCGAGCTGCTCGCCTTCGCCCGCGAATCGAAGCGCGGCATCTGCCGAGCGCGCGGCCACGCGGACGGGTCCGGGGCCGACGGCGGGCACGAGGCGGCGGCGTGACCGCTTTTTCGCGCGTGCCCTTGTCGCGCGCGGCACCGGCCCCATAATCAACTGGACCACCAAAACCGAAGCGGCCCGGAACGTATCCGGCCGCTTCGGGTCGTTTGCGAACACCGGCGGTTTCGCGAGGGTAGCGCCGGCCTCCGGCGCGAGAGTAGCGGAAACACGCGAGGAACAAGCATGTCGGTCGTCGTCACCCTCAAGACCACCCCGCGCACCAAGAGCGGCTCCCGCGCCGCGATCAAGCTCCGCAAGCAGGGGATGGTGCCCGCGATCGTGTACGGGCACAAGCAGGCCAACGCGCAGGTCGCCGTGAGCGCCGAAGACCTGGACCGCGCGATCCGCGTCCAGCACGCCCGCGTGCTCGACCTGGAGATCGACGGCAAGAAGGAAACGGTGCTCATCCGCGAGCTACAGTGGGACTACCTCGGCAAGCAGATGATCCACGTGGACTTCGAGCGGAAGGACCGCGCGGAGCTGGTGCGCGTCACGGTGCCGGTCGAACTGCGCAACGCCCCGAAGGCCACCGGCGGCGGCGTCCTCGACCAGCCGCTGCACTCGCTGCACGTCGAGTGCCCGCTCGGCAACATCCCCGAAGCGATCCGCATCGACATCACCAACCTGACGCTCGGCGCCCCGATCCACGTGCGGGAGCTCACCCTGCCCGAAGGCGTGAAGGTGCTCGAGCCGGCGGAAGCGGTCGTCGTGCAGCTGAAGCTGCCGGGCATCGAGCCGGTCGCGGCCGCCCCGGCCGAGCCGGGCGCCGGCCCCGAGGTCATCAAGCCCGAGAAGAAGAAGGCCGACGAGGACGAGGACGCGGGCGCCAAGAAGTAATCAGTTTTCCGCGTTCAGTTGTCCGCCGGGGGCAAGTCGCGTGAGCCCGTCGCTCGCCGCGCGTGTCTGGCCCGGGACCGCCTCCCGGAAACTGAACACGGTAGCTGAACACTCTCATGAAAGTGATCGTCGGCCTCGGGAACCCCGGCCCGAAGTACGCGGGCACCCGGCACAACGTCGGGTTCGACGTGGTGGATTACCTCGCCGCCGGCCCCGGGGTCGGGACGTTCCGCGAGAAGTTCGAGGCGCTCGTCGCCGAAATGAAAGAGGGCGACGAAACGGTTCTGCTGGTCAAGCCGCTCACGTTCATGAACCTGAGCGGCCGCGCGGTGCGGGCCGTCCTCGACTTCTACAAGGTGCCGGTCGCGAACGTGCTGGTCATCTGCGACGACCTCAACCTCCCGCTCGGCAAGTTGCGCGTGCGGGCGAAGGGGAGCCACGGCGGGCAGAACGGGTTGCGGAACATCCAGGACCAGCTCGGCACGGACGCCTACACGCGGCTGCGGCTCGGCGTCGGTCAGCCCGCGGTGGGCGACGCGGCTGACCACGTTCTGTCGAGGTTCAAGGCGGGCGAGCGGGCCGCCGCTGAAGAGGCCACCGCGAACGCGGCCCGAGCGTCGCTCGTGTGGGTGCGGCAGGGTGCCGAGGCCTGCATGAACAGGTTCAACGCCGGGGAGGATCGGGGCGACAAGGGGAAAGGGAAAAAGGAAACATCGAAGGCGGAAGGGCAGGACGAGAAGCCCGACACGACCGCGTGATCGCTTCGCCCTTCCGCTGTGAACTGTGCGTTCTTCGTTTGAACTGATGCAGAGGGTCGCTCCCCGCCCGCGTGTGGGCGGGGTCGCGGGGACAACCCGACCGAACCACGGTGACCACCGCACCCCAGTGCGGCCAACTACTTAGGAACGACATGCCGAAGCAAACTTACGAGACGCTGTTTCTCCTGGACCCGACGAAGGTGTCGGCCGACGCCGACGGCGTGAAGGCGCAACTGCACGCGCTCATCGAGCGCCACGGCGGGCAGATCGAGGTGAGCCGCCCGTGGGACTACAACCACAAGCTCGCGTACCCGATCGGGAAGTCCAAAAAGGGCAGCTTCCACATCATCTACTACACGTTCGAGAGCACCCGCCAGGCGGAACTCGAGAACGATTTCAAGCTCCAGGAAGGGCTGATCCTCCGCCTGCTCACGTCGAAGATCGACCCGAAGTGGCGCGAGGAGATGATGCAGGTGGCCCGCGAGGACCAGAGCAACGGGTTCGCGCTCCGCGGCATGCAGGACGAGCAGACGGTGCAGACCGACCCGGCCGCGATCGGTGGCGAACCGG
>JBJSXS010000547.1:0-2672 GCA_046086545.1 Gemmata sp. | reverse complement strand
TTGTCCTCGTTCAGCGCGCGGATGACGTAGTCGCGGTACGTCCACGCCCACGGGTACTCCTTCCCCTCAAAGAACACGTACCCCTTGTTGTCCGCGTAGCGCGCGAGGTCGAGCCAGTGCCGCCCCCAGCGCTCCCCGTACCGCGGGCTCGCGAGCAACCGGGCGATCAGCTTTTCGTACGCGTCCGCGGCGTCGTCCGACAGGAAGGCGAGTACCTCCTCCGGGGTCGGCGGCAGGCCGTGCAGATCGAACGTCGCGCGTCGGATCAGCGCCCGCCTGTCGGCCGGCGACGAGAGCGAGAGCTTGTTTTCGCTTAGTTTCGCGCGGACGAAGTTGTCGACCGGGTTCGCGGCCCCGAATTTCGGCACGCTCGGGCGCACGACGGGCTTGAACGCCCAGTGGTTAGCAGCCGCTCGCGCGACGGCGTCGGGGGCAGAAAGGACGGCCTTCTCCGGCCACGGGGCGCCCAGTTCGATCCACTTTGCGAGGGCCGCCGTCTCGCGCTCGGGGAGCTTGCCCGCGGGCGGCATCTTCAGGTCCCTGTCCAAGTGCGACAGCGCCGCCAGAAGCAGCCCTTCTTTCGGCTTCCCGGGCACGACGGCCGCACCGCTGTGGCCGCCTTTCAGCGCCCCCTCGCGGGTGTCGAGGCGCAGCCCGCCCTTCGGCTTATCGGGCCCGTGACACGCGAGGCACTTCTCCACGAGCACCGGGCGCACGTGCCTCTCGAAGTGTTCAAGCCCGGCCGGGTCCGCGGCGCGCGCGGCCGCGGCCAGCAGCGAGAAGCAGAGGGAGAGGTGAACGCGGGGCATCGGCCGCTCCTGAGGAAGCCACATCAGAACCGACCGCGCGGCGCGGGTCAAGTTCGCGTGGCCGCATTCGGCGCTCGGGCCAGGCCGCACCGATACAATCGTCGGCGGCACCAGTGTAGCGCGGGCCCAGCGAGGCGCCTACGGACCGCCAGCGCGACCGGCGCGGAGTACCCCCCAATGACTCTCGGGCTCTTCTCCATCAGTTACGGCGGCTTGTGGGGTCAGGCATCGCTCGACCTGCGCGCGTTCGTGCGCAGGGCCGCGGCACTCGGCTACGGCGCGGTAATGCTCGCCGGGAAGCGCCCACACCTGTCGCCGCTCGACTTCGGCCCCGACGCGATCGCGGCCCTTCGCGACGAGTTGCACACCGCGAACGTGAGGTGTGCGGTGGTGGCCGCGTACACCGACCTCACGCCGGCCGCGGCGGCCGAAGTGCCTTTCGTCGAAATGCAGATCGCCTACGTCGAATCGCTGTGCCGCATCGGGGCACAACTGGGCGCGAGCGTCGTGCGCGTGTTCACCGCCTATGAGGCGCCCGGGCAAAGCCCGCACGCGAACTGGTCGCGGGTGGTGACCACGCTACGCGAGATGTGCTCGCGCGCCGCGGGTCACGGCTGCACGGTCGCGATTCAGAACCACCACGATGTCGGGTTGCACACGACCGCGCTGCTGGAACTGCTCCACGACATCGATGAACCGAACTGCAAATTGGGCTTCGACGCCTGGTCGCCGGCCCTGCGGGGCGAAGACCTTTACGCAGCGGCGAAGCAAGCGGCCCCGCACACCGCGATTACCACAAACGCCGATTACGTCCGGCTCCCGCGCTACCGCTACCGCCCCGAACTGGTGAACTACGAGCCCGCGACACCGGACCTCGTGCGCGCGGTCCCATTCGGCACGGGGTTCGTCGACTATGCGAGCTTCTTCCGCGGGCTGCGGGATGGAGGCTTCGACGGTCTCGCGACCTACGAGATGTGCTCGCCCGTGCGCGGGGGCGGGGCGCTCGACACCCTCGACGAGTACGCCCGCACCTACGTTCGCTGGATGCGTGAACACCACCTCGGCTGACATCACGCCCGCCAGAACAGGGAGTCCTTGCCGACCGCGTATTTGACCGCGAGGGGGGACTCGATCCGCTTCGATTCGGTGGCGAGTGACTGCAACCCCGCCGCGTTGATGCCGCTCGTGAGCAGCGTGCGCTCGACCGGGTACGGGGCCTTGCCCGTCACGAACATTTCCTCCGCTTTCGACATGAGCGCCGCCGAGTACGTCACGTTCGGGTTGGGGGGCAGGTGGAACAGCACAGACAGCGGCTCCTTCTCGCCCTTCAGTTTGGCCGCGAACGTGAAGTCCTTCACCAGCCCGTTGAGCAGCAGCATCGTCGTCTTGAGGCCGTCCGCGTACTCGACGCGGTGCGCCACCGGTTCCTTCACCCACTGCCGCATCTGTTCGCGCGTCGGGTAGCGGTGGCTCGTGGCGGGGGCCTGCTCGAGCGTCTGGCTCCGTGCGAGGCACGCCGCGAGAAGCTGCGCCTGTACCGGCTCTTCGAGCAGCTTCCAGACGGCGGGGCCCTTAAGACCCTGTACCGCCGTCACGCCGGTTTCGCCGCCTTTGCGGCGCTCGACCATGCACTGGATCGTTTCGTGCGCGTGGAAGTCGTACACGTCCTGCCCGCCGAACGCGACGCACATCGCGTCTTCGACTTCGGCCCCGTGCGGCATGTCCACCGCGGGCATCCGCCACGTCACCGGGAGCGACGACCCCGCGAGAAGCGGGAAGTTGAACTTCTTGGAAAGGTCGACCATCTCCTTCGCGAAATCGAACTTCCACGACAGGTGCTTGTCGTTGAACACCGGCACGACG
>JBJSXS010000546.1:0-2034 GCA_046086545.1 Gemmata sp. | reverse complement strand
CGGCGAGCGGCAGGGCAGGAGGTTCCCGCTCGCCCCTTGTGGCCCACCTCATGCGCATCGGCATCTTCGGCGGCACGTTCGACCCCGTTCACATGGGGCACCTGATTCTCGCCGAGCAGTGCCGCGCGCAGGCTGGCCTGGACGAGGTCTGGTTCGTGCCGAGCGCGATCCCGCCGCACAAAGACAAAGGCATCACGCGGTTCGAGCAGCGCGCCGAGATGATCGAACTCGCCGTCGCCGGCCACCCGTCATTCAAGATCGATCGGATCGAGAAGGAGCTCCCCGAGCCGAGCTACACGGCCCGCACGCTCGGCGAGCTGCACGCACGGCACCCGGGCAACGAGTTCTTCCTGCTGATGGGCTCGGACTGCCTGCCGGACCTGCCCGGCTGGTACGAGCCGAGGCTCGTCGTGGAGCGCGCCGGCTTGGTCGTCGTGCCCCGCCCGGGGGTGATGCTCTGGACCGCGGCCCGGCTCTCGGCCGCTCTGGGGCTGCCCGAAGCCGCGGTGCGGGTGCAGCTCGTGGCGTGTCCGATGATCGAGATCGCGAGCCGCGAGCTGCGCCGCGCGTTGTACGACGGCCTGAGCATCCGCTACATGGTCCCGCGCGCGGTCGAGGAGTACATCCGCGAGCGCAAGCTCTACACCGCGGTCAGGCCGTGACTGCGGAACAGCGGGGGAACTGCCACGACCCGTTTTAGATCGTCCATCCCCCTTTAGCTGACGGGCGCGGAGCGGACCGCGTGTCGCACCTCTCCATGGCCGGGTTTTGCATCGGGAGCCTGGCCCCGCTCACCACGAGCCGGGTGACGGACGGTTGCCGCGGTGGAGCCGGCATCGCGCGATGCACGAGTCGCGCGACCCCTGTGCGGTACCGGTTTTGGCCGACGGGTTCCAGAGCGCCGGGTGCCGCACCGGCGGCGTCTTGAACCGGCGCCGCGAAGCAGGCGCGGCGCCGGTTAGCGGGTGCTGGGCCTGCGCTCTGGTGTTGGGGAAGTCGTCGGTCGCCGGCGCCCCCGGTCCTCCGACGGGTGGGAGGTGACACCCGGTACAGTTGTTGCCGCGATAGGGCGCCTGGGGCTTGCTCCCGTCGCCGCGGGGCGGGGCCGAGGGTGGGTGTTGCCCTTTGGCCCCGTATTCTTTCCTCATGCCAATCACCGTTCTCGCACTCGCTAGCTACTTCAAAGGGAACCGGTTTCTCGAACGGCTCAAGGCCGAGGGGCACACCGTCTACCTGCTGACGGTAGAGTCGGCGCTGCACGAGGAGTGGGCGCGGCACGCGTGCGCGGAGGTGTTCGCGGTCCGCAACTTCTTCGACCGCCGCGCGCTCACGAACGCGGTCGCGTACCTGATGCGGTCGCGCAAGATCGACCGCATTGTCGCGCTCGACGACTTCGACGTGGAGGTGGGCGCGAACCTGCGCGAGCACTTCCGTATGACCGACACCGGGCACGGCGAGTCCCAAGCGCGGTTCTTCCGCGACAAGCTCGCGATGCGCACCAAGGCGCGCGAAGTGGGCGTCCGCATTCCCGACTTCTGCCCGATCTTCAACCACGACGAAGTGCGGGCGTTTCTGGCTCGCGTGCCGGGGCCGTGGCTCATCAAACCGCGAAGCGAAGCGTCCGCCGCGGGTATTCGCAAGCTGCACACCGCGGATGAGGTGTGGAAGCGCATCGAGGAGCTGGGCGACGACCAGTCGTTCTGCCTCATCGAGCAGATGGTGCCGGGCGACCTGTTCCACGTCGATGCACTGAGCGTGAACGGCAAGGTGATCTTCGCTGAGGTGAACGCCTACTGGCGCCCTTTACTTGACGTGTACCAAGGGGGGGGCGTGTACGCGACCCGCACGTTCCCGCGCGAGCGCCCGGAAGTTGCGCTACTTCAAAAGGCGAACGCGCAGGTTCTTGAGGGGTTCGGCCTCGGATGGGGCGCGTCGCACACGGAGTTCATGATCGCGCACGCGGACAAGCAGCCGTACTTCATCGAGACGAGCGCGAGAGTGGGGGGCGCGCACACCGCGGAGATGGTCGAACAC
>JBJSXS010000545.1:0-2152 GCA_046086545.1 Gemmata sp. | reverse complement strand
CGTAGTCGTCGACGCTGCCCTTGCGCACCGGCTTGCGGTCGAGCAGCTTGCCCGACACCGGGTCCTTCTCGGCCATCGCCCAGTAGCCCTGGGTGCAGGCGAGGAAGTACTTGCTCTCGGTCTTGGTCACCTTCGCCCTCGCGACCCACGGCGCGGCCGAGGTGCGGACGACGTAGGCGTTGAACCCGCGGCGCGGCAGGTTGTCGGCGTTCGGCTCGTCGGGCGTGGTGGCGATGCGCCCGACGCGGGCGCCGTCCCGCCCGTGGCCCAGGTGGACCGTGATCGCACCGTCCACGTGGCCCGGCAGGATCCACACCGGGGCCTTGATCTTCTTGCCGTCGACGTCGATCTCGATGACGTTGACCTCGGCCCGACCGTGTTCGCCGGCGGTCCACCGGTACTCGGTCGAAACCCCGAGCTTGTCGGCGGTCTTCGGGCTGACGAACGCGGCGTTGTCCCAGGAGATCTTGGTCAGCGGCTTGGGCAGCTCCTGGAGCCAGCCGTTGTTGGCGAAGCGGCCGTCGTAGAGCGACGGGCACGGACGAATGTTCAGCTCGTACTCGCCGGAGCCGGGCACGGCGGCCGCGTCGCCAGCGGCCCAGTTCGCCGCTAGCGCGGGGGCGGTAGCGGGCGCCGCCGGGGCAGACCCGGCGACCACGCCGGCCCGGGCGGCCTCCTGCCAGAAGTTTTCGAACGGGCCGCTCTGTTTCCGCTCAGCGAACCACGCCTGCCAGGTCGCGCGAACGATGTCGAGACCGTCGCGGGCCGCGGCCGGCACGCCGGGGTCGCTCTTGGCGTCGCGGGCGATTGCCGCCAGGAACTCGATGCCGCTCTTGCCGTTGTGGAGCGGCGCGATGAGCGGCTGCTGGATGCTGGCGGTGCCGTCGTGGCCGCGAATGTCGCCCCATGCTTCGAGGTAGTGCGCCTCGTTGACGTGCCACTCGCACAGCACACCGGTCTCGTCCTGCCGCTGGCCGAGGTGCAGAGCGACCTTCGACTTGTCCTTGCCGAACTCCTTGAGCGCGCCGGCAAAGTCAATGTCCGCGGGGGCGGTGTGTACCGGGTTCACGTCGCCGATTACGAGCAGCACGTCCACCGACTTGGCGGCGAGCTCCTTAGTGAGCGTCAGCAGGTCACTCATCTTGCCCGCGACGGTCACCTCCGGCGACGGGGCGAGCCGCACCGTGGTGCCAATGTTGCCCAGGTGCGCGTTGATCGCAAAAGCGAGCGCGTGCAGCGACGCGGGAGCACTGTCGCCGACGACCACGACCGACCTGCCCTTACGAGCGTCGGACCGGAGATCGGCCGCGAGGGGCTTGATCCACGCCTTCGCTTCCTCGGGGAGCGCGGCGCCCGCGGCCGGCGCCGGTGCGCCCGGCACGCCCAGCTCCCTGGCCAGCTCGCGCGCGAACGACTCGTGCTGTGACGCGAGCAGCGGCAGTCGGTGGTCGGCGACCGCGCCCGTGTTGGTCGGCATGCTTTCGACCGCGTACAGCCGGTTCATGCTCTCGGGGGTCACACCTTCCTTGAACGCCTTGCCCGGCTCGCGCCCGGCCTTGATCTCCTCTGCAGACTTACCGTGCTCGCGGATCTTGCGCCGGTCGGCAAAGTCGCGGCTGTTACGCGTCGCGGCCGGCCCGCAGGTGAGGAAATCGGAGTCCAAAGAAACGATGACGTCGGCCTTCAGAATGTCATAGGTCGGGCGGAGCGGGACCGCGTCCTTGCCGGCGGCGAAGGCGCGGGCGGCGCCCTCGCGGGCGTTCGCGCTGCTTACCGCGTCGTAGGTCACCCACCGCGAGTCCGGGAACGCGGTCAGCAACTGGGCCACCAGGCGGCCGAAGGTCGGCGAGGTCGTCGTTTCGGTAAGGACCCGCACCTTGACGCCACTGTTCACCCCGGCGCCGGTGTAGAGCTTGGCGCGAACGGCGGCGACGGCCTCGTCGTACCCCACACCGATGCCGCGACGGGTCACCCCGCGCGAGCGGTCCGGGTCGTACAGGTCGAGGATCGACGCGAGCGCGTGAATACCGGCCCCGCCGAGGCTCGACGGGTGGTCCGGGTTACCTTCGATCTTGACGGGCCGGCCCTCGTGGCTACGCACGAGCACGCCCTGCCCGTACCCTCCGAGCGGAAAAGCGCTTGCGTAGAAGGT
>JBJSXS010000544.1:0-2248 GCA_046086545.1 Gemmata sp. | reverse complement strand
CACCCTCGACGACCTCAAGGGGTTCGTAAAGGCAGAGCGCGGCCGCGCCAAGGAAACGGGGGGGGCGGTCGCGGCCACGGGTATCATCGTCAACCAGTTCGCGCTCCCGCCGCTGCCCGACTTTGCCAAGTTCGGCCCGGTCGAAGTGGCCGACGTGCTGCCCATCCGCCAGACCATCGCGAAGAACCTGACCCTCGGCTGGCGCACCATGCCGATGGTCACCCAGCACGAACTGGCGGACATCACCGACCTCGAAGCGGGCCGCAAGCGCATCGTGGACTCGCTGCCCAAGGGCTCGCCGAAGGTCACGATGACGGTGCTGGCGATCAAAGCGTGCGTCGCGGCCCTCAAGGAGTTCCCGCGGTTCAACTCGTCCTACGACATGAACGCGGGCAAGCTGGTGCTCAAAAAGTACTTCCACATCGGCATCGCGGTTGACACCGAGCGGGGCTTGGTCGTGCCGGTCATCAGGGATGCGGACAAGAAGAGCATCCGCGACCTCGCCGCGGAGGTCGCGACGCTCGCGGTGAAGGCCCGCGACAACAAGCTCGCCATCGACGAGATGCGCGGCGGCACCTTTACCATCACGAACCTGGGCGGGATCGGCGGCACCGCGTTTACGCCCATCGTGAACTACCCCGAGGTCGCGATACTAGGGCTGTCGAAGTCCGCGATGCAGCCGGTCGTGAGGGACGGGAGCATCGTCGCGCGCCTCATGATGCCGCTGAGCCTCACCTACGACCACCGCGCCATCGACGGGGCCGACGGGTGCCGGTTCACGGTGCGCCTGGCCCAACTGTTCAGCGACCCGCTGCGGCTCCTGATGGAGACGTGAAACGTCCTCTAGCCGAGGGCCCACGCTGCCAAGAAACCCGCGCGAAGTTTTGCAATTGCGTCACTCATACCGTCCACAGCAGCGGTTCGAAGTCACTGGTAGCACTCTCCGTCTTTCGCTTCGGGGCTCGGGCCGAACAGCAAATCGACCCCGCCGCGCAGGTCCATCAGGAACCCGCGAACGAGCGGCGGGACCAGCTTCAAGCCCGGGTTTCCCCGCTGCAACTCGGCCTCCGCCTTCTGGCACTCCTCGCTCGCGTACCACGCGGCCAGTTCCGCGGCGAGCGACCGCGCGTACAGTTCGTGCGCCGCCCGCTCGTCCTTGTGGCGCGGGTTCAGCGGGTCTTTGAAATAGTCCTCTTTAAGGAACTCGCGGTACGCGCCGCAGTCGGTGTGTTCCACGATGTACACGTCGGTCAGGTCGCCCTTCGTGAGCTTCAGCACGAGGCGCAGGTGGTCGAGCAGAGTATCCCTCCACTTCGTGAAGTCGAACGGGGCGCCCACCGGGTTGCCCTTGTCGTCGCGCCGCGGGTAGTACGTCGGCGCGGACCCGCTGAGCCCGATGGAGCAGCCCGCGAACGTCGCCTGGTAGTACCGGTTCGTCAGGTTGTCGTGGTCGAGGAACCGCACGAGGTCGTCGAGCAGGCGGCAGTCCACGCAGCCGATGACGAGACCGTACTTGCGCGGCGCCGGGTAGCACTGCGGGTACTTGCGGGACAGTCCGGGTGAGGTCGGCATGGGGAGTTCTCCGGGGTTCAGGCGGCATCACCTTACCATACGGCCCCGGCGCCGCGCGGTGCGTTCCGCGAATTCTGCAACACGCGGGGTTCCGTTCGGCCCGGGCGACCGGCATACTCTTTGAACCCTCCTCACACGCCGCCCGAGGTTCAATGATGTCCGCCGCACGCCCGCTCGCCGTCGTCGCACTAACAGGGGCCTTGCTCGCGGTCGCGGTCGCGGTCCAGAAGCCGGAACCCGCGCCCGCGCCGCCGCCCGAACCGCCGCCGCTGACGGTCACCACGGCCGCCGCGCAGTACTGGAAGGGCAACCTGCACACCCACACGCTCTGGAGCGACGGCGACGACTTCCCGGAAATGGTCGTCGATTGGTACAAGCGGAACGGCTACCAGTTCCTCGCCCTGACCGAGCACAACTTGCTGGCCGAGGGCGACAGGTGGGTGGACGCCGATACCAACGCGACCCGCAAGCGGGCGGTCGAGAAGTACGCCAAGCGGTTCGGCGACAAGTGGGTCGAGACCCGCACCCAGAAAGATAAGAAACAGGTGCGTTTGAAGCCGTTCGCCGAGTACCGCTCCCTCTTCGATGAGCCGGGAAAATTTCTGCTGATCCCCGCGGAGGAGATCACGCACGCGTACGCCAAGCGGCCGATCCACATGAACGGCATCAACCTGCG
>JBJSXS010000543.1:0-4615 GCA_046086545.1 Gemmata sp. | reverse complement strand
CTTTGAAGGCGTTCGCATGTCGCGCCGGGTCTGGATCGTCGGGTTGCTACTCGCGGTGGGAATGGGTGCGCTGGTGCGGGCGGCCGACGCGCCGACCGAGGCGACGGTCACCGACGCCGAGAACAAGGAGGTGAAGGTGACCGGGCTGAAGTTCGGCACCGGCACGCACCGGCTCGCGTGGCTGGCCGACCCGGCCGGCACCACCGAGGACGCCAAGAAGGGGCCGCTCGCGCTGGAGCTGCGCGAGCCGCACTCGACCTCGCTGGCCAAGGGCGTCCTCACGTACGTGCCGGTCGGCTCCGTCGAGAGCATCAAGTACGACTACGAGAAGCTGGTCGCGGCGGTGGCGGTGAAGGGGGCGCCGGAACCGCTGGCGGGCACGCTCCAGTACAAGGGCATCAACGTGCTGGCGTTCTCCGGCACCGCGGACGCGAAGGACACCAAGTTCGGCGGCGGCACCCCCGGGAAGGGGAACATCAAGGCGGTCGCGTTCCCCGGCGCGCGGCCCGTCGCGCCCAAGAAAGGGGCGAACCCGTGGCAGGTGCAGATCGACCAGCCGAAGGCGATGGACCCGACCCTCAAGGTCTCCAACTGTAAGTTCCTGTACCAGTACGTCGGCGGCGCGGAGGTCCTGTCCGACACCGCCGCGGTGCGCAAGGGCGACCCGCTCAAGCTGGACGATGCCCTCAAGCAGCTCACCGTCGTCGCGGTCGATCAGAACACCCGCGTCGCGGTGGTGGAGGCGCTCATCGGCGACACAGAAAAGCTCCTCGTGATCCCGCTCGACGCGGAGAAGGACGGTAAGCGGGGGGCGCTCGTCGGGCTCGTGAGTGAGGTGGACGTGGGGTGGAAGTTCTTCCCGCTGCACACCATCAAGACCATGAAGCGCCCGAAGAAGGACTGAGGCCGCTCGTCGCCCGCGACCCGCGGGGCCGGTGAGGGTGGTTAGCCCGGGGGCCCCGCACACCCCGGGCGAGCTCCGGCGCCCGTCCCCGGGGCTTGAAACTCACTCCGCTGCCCAGCTCGGGGCCGGCCGCCCAGTCCTCGCCGTGACCGGCGCGGGGCGCTGGACAACGCGCCCCCGTCGCCCGATACTTCAGCCCTTCGCCCGACCCAGGAGACTCTCCATGCGACTCACACTGCTCGCGGCGGCCCTCGCGCTGTCCGCGTCCCTCGCGGCCGTACGGGCCGACCTGCCCAAGCCCGAGACGTTCGACGACAAGGACTTCGTGTCCGTTTTCGACGGGAAGACGCTCAAGGGGTGGGCCGTGTCCGCGAAGACCGGGCACAGCCGCACCAGCAAGAACACGTCCGGCGGCAAGTGGGAGGTCAAGGACGGCGCCATTGTCGGCAGCCAGGACGTGCCGGGCAACGGCGGCATCATCATCACCGAGAAGCAGTACGGCGACTTCGAGATCGCCCTCGAGATGAACAACGACGACGGCCCGGACAGCGGGCTGTTCCTCCGCAGCACCGACACCGGCAAGTGCTACCAGGCGATGATCGACTACCACAAGGGCGGCAACCTGATGGGCATCTACGGCGAGGGCATCGGCGGCAAGCCGCACGTGCGCAACTTCGACTTCGGGAAGGACGTGACCGAGATCGTCGTCCCGAGCAAGCAGCCCGACGGCGGGTTCAAGTCGCCGGTGAAGGCCGAGGACTGGAAGGCGTTCTGGAAGCCGGGCGAGTGGAACGAGCTCCGGGCGCGCGTCGAGGGCAACCCGCCGAAGCTCACGACCTGGATCAAGGGCGTGAAGTTCATGGAGTACCAGGACACCGAGAGGCGCCTGGAAGACAAGGGCGGGATCGCGCTGCAGGTGCACGGCGGCGGCGACTACACGAAGCAATTTGTGCGCTACCGCAACATCCGTGTCAAGGAGCTCAAGAAATAAAGCCGCGGCGCGGCCGGCCGGGCCGGTGCGAGTACCCCGTCCGGGATTCGGACCCGGAGCGCCCGGTTAGAAGCGGGATGTGATGACCGTTTCACCAACGGGGCCGAGCGGAAGGGACAGGACTTGAACCTGCAGGGGCGGTGCGCCTCGCCGTGCTTCCGGCCCGGTGCCGTCGCCAGTCGGCTTGCCCTTCCGTGCTGTGGTGTGGACAGCCGGAAGGGCCGAAAGGTTCGCGGGCGGCTCACCGCGCCCGCGGCTTCATCAACTCCCCGAGCGCATCGGACTTGTCCGCGCCCTGTTCCAGCCGCGGGTAGCGCAGGCCGTCCTTGTACTCGACCGCGTGCGTCTTGAAGAAGTCGCCGCTCTCGGTGAGCAGCTCGAGTTTGCCGCCGCCCTTGGTTGCGCCGACCGCCGATCTGAGGTTGTCGGGCGCGAACCGGCGGCCGTTCACCGCGATCAGCTTCATCCCGGGGGCGAGGCCCGCTTTCGCGGCCGGAGAGTTCGGGATGGTGTCCCCCACCAGCCCGTCGGCGCTCACCGTGAACCCCACCGAGTCCGCGAGGTTCACGCCGCGGGACAGCCCCTCCATCGCCCCGAACAGGTCGGTCGGCTTTTCGGTGTACGCGAGCCGCCACCCCCCTTCGGTGATGCCATTCAGCGGGGGCTCCTCGGCCGCGACTTCGACCCGACGCGCGAGGTGCGCCTTCCAGTCGTGAGGGCACACGTCGGTGAGCGCCTTCAGCACGTCGTCGAGCGAGTACCCCTTCACCTCTGCTCTGCCCTGCCCGGTGCCGAAGAACGCGCGGCAGAAGTCGTCCAGCGACTTCGCGCCCTTCGTCCGGGTGCGGATCAGCACGTCCACTTCGAGCCACAGGAGCGTGCCCTCGTCGTAGAAGTCCACGGCGCGGCGGGCCGAGCGCCACGCGGCGGTGGCGTCGAACAGCACGCTCGCGGCCGCCGCGGTGTCGTCGAGGGGGCGCCACGCACGCGCCTTCACGTTGGTCATCCGCGCCGCGGTCATCGCGAGGTAGTCGCGCCCCTCCTCCGGCGAGTACAGCCCCGCCCGGACCGCGAGCACCCACCCGAGGTAGTTGGTCAACCCCTCGTACACCCACAGCAGGCGGGTCCTCTGCTCCTGCTGGTAGTCGGGCACGACCATGTCCGCCGGGCGCCGGTACTTGCCGTTCCACGAGTGTACGAACTCGTGCGGCAGTAGCGTCGCGGCCGCCCTGCGCTCGCCGCCCCTCACGAGCGCGAGTTCGCCCAGGCGGTTGTCGCTCGACTGGTGGTGCTCGATGCCCGCGCGCGGGATGTGGTTGCTCAGCCCGAGTAAGAACGTGTAGTTCGCGTACGGCCTCGCCGGGCCGAACAGCGCCGCCGCCTCGGCGGGCAACTTGTTCCACGACTTGAGGGTCGCGTCCGGCACCTCCAGCCCGTCCGGGCTGTCGCACGCGAGGAACACGCGGTGCCCGCCCGGCTCGCCCCCGAGCGGCACCTCGCGCGTGTGCTCGCCGGCCAGCAGCGGCGAGTCGATGAGCGTTTCGAGCGTGACCGGCTTGAACCGCCGGGTGCCGCCGTCGAGCCCGTCATCGGTCAGCGCGGTGCCGTGTTTCCACCCCTTCGGCAAGCCGAGCGCGGGCGCGACGGTCAGGCCCAGCGGCCGCGCGGCCTTCGGGTACACCAGGACGTCGTTCCAGTTCAGCGTCAGCACCCTGGGCGACGCGACCGTCATGAACTGCGCGCCGCCCTCGGCCCCGGCCGCGAGGAGCAGGTCGAAGGTGACTTCGAGCTGCGTCTCCCCTTGGGGCACCCGCACATGAACCGTGAACGGGTCCGCGTCGTCGCGCCTCCACTCGGCCCGCTCGCCGCGGAACCGCGCGCGGAACTCGGTGACGTTGGCGATCTGGCCCACCGGCCGGTGCCGCCCGGGAATCCACTTCGGGTAGTGCAGCGCCACCGCGCCCGGTTGGACCGGAATCACCTCGCGAACGTGAATCACCTTCCGCGCCACCTCGGACGCGTCCACGGAAAGCTGAATGTTCTGGGCTCGTGCGAGCGCGGGCGGCGCGAGGACCGCGAGCAGGGCGAGCGCGAGGCGCGGCATGGCGGGAGTCTCCGTGTTTTCAGTCCGGGAGCCGACGTAACCGTTTTATGCGCGAACCCGGGGCGCGGGCCCGTGTCCGTCTTCAGACTCGCTCGGGGGGAACAGATGGCCGAACCGACGAACATCACACTGGCGAAGGCGCTGAAGCTGAAGAACCGGCTCGCGGGCAAGATCGGGAAGCTGACGCAGACGGTGCAGACGTACAACTCGACCCAGCAGGGGTCCGACCAGGTGGACGTGCGGACCGCGTTCGCCGCGCGCGCCGACCTGGTCGCCCGGCTCACCGACCTCAAAGCCGCGGTCGCGCGGGCCAACCTGCCGGTCCAGCGCGACATCTTCGCCCTGGCCGAACTGAAGTCCGAGGTCGCGCTGATGGCGAGCCTGGACACCCAGCACGGCACGGTGATCGAGGGCCACCGGACCGCGGGGCAGGTCACCTACGTGGCGCAGTTCCGCAAGGCGGACGTGGACGCCCTAACCGACGCGCTGGAAGCCCGCATCGACGTCCTGCAGGACAGGCTGGACACGTTCAACGCCCAAACGCTGATCCCGGTCGACGCTGCCACGGTCGCTCTCGGCGACAAGTAGAACCTCGGTCCGGGGGCGGGTGCGAGAG
>JBJSXS010000542.1:0-2386 GCA_046086545.1 Gemmata sp. | reverse complement strand
CTCATCGAGTGCAAAACCTACCGCACCCGCGCCCACGCGGAAGGAATGAGCGACTTCACCTACAGGACACGCGAAGATGTCGCCAGCTGGAAGGAGCGCTGTCCGATCCGCCGGTTGGTCGAACGGCACGGGCAGTTGCGCTCGCGCTTCGAGGAAATCGAAGACGAAGTGGCGGAACTCGTTCGACAGGCGAGGGCGTTCGCCGAAGCGAGTGCCGTGCCGGAGCCCGCGTCAGCAACCACGCACGTTTACGCCGAACCGCGACGCGTCGTCGAGCCGTTGCGGACGACCAGCGCACGCGAACGCACGTTCGTCGCGGCCACGGTGGAAGCCCTCGACCACGCGATGGCTAAGGACCCGACGATCTTCGTCATGGGCGAAGGGATCGGGAAGCGCGGCGGAAACTTCATGACGACGCAGGGCCTGTACGCTAAGTACGGAGCCGATCGCTTGTGCGACACGCCGATCTGCGAACGAGGCTTCGTCGGCCTGGCCTGCGGAGCGGCCATGACCGGGACGCGGCCGGTCATCGACTTCATGTTCATCGACTTCATCAACGATTCGTTCGGCGAGATCGTCAACCAGATCGCGAAGATGCAGTACATGAGTAGTGGGCGGCTGAAGATGCCGGTGCTGCTACGCGGTTGCGGTGGAGTGGGGCACTCGGCGGCAACGCACCATTCCGGCCTGTACCACTCGATCTACTCACACATTCCGGGGTTGCGGGTCGTGTTGCCGTCGAACCCGTTCGACGCCAAGGGGTTGATGGCTCACGCCCTGCAAAGCGACGACCCCGTGCTGTTCCTCGAACACCGCGAGTTGATGCAGACCAGGGGGCCGGTGCCGGAGGAGCAGTACGAGGTCCCCTTCGGGCAAGCGCGTGTCGTGCGGCCGGGAACCGATGTCACGGTGGTCGCACTGTCCCTGATGGTACACCATGCGCTCGAGGCCGCGGAGACGCTGGCGAGCGAGGGCGTGTCTGTCGAGGTCGTCGACCCCCGAACGGTGTCGCCGTTGGACACCGATAGCATCCTGCGATCGGTGTCCAAGACCGGCCGGTTGCTCATCGTCGACGAGGCGTTCGGCCCGTGCGGGTTCGCCGCCGAGGTCGCCGCGCGTGTGGCTGACGCGGGTTTCAACGACCTCGATGCCCCCATCAAACGACTTCATGGTGCCTTCGCTCCGACTCCGTATGCCCCCACCCTGGAACGACCAGTCGTGCCCGGCGTCGCGCAGGTTGTCCGAGCCCTACGCGATCTGCTGGAGGAGTAAAGACATGCCGCACGGCATCACGATTCCGCGGCTCGGCTGGTCGATGGAAGAGGGCGTACTCGGCAACTGGCTGAAGGTCCCCGGCGATCTCGTCCGGGCAGGCGATCCTCTCTTCACTCTGGAAGGCGATAAGGCCGCTCAGGAGATCGAGTCGCTCGAAACGGGCTACCTGTGCGTACCCCCCGACGCACCGCGGACGGGAGAGACCGTCAAGGTCGGCCAGGTCATCGGCTACTTACTTGCCGAGGGCGAACCCGCACCGACGCAGGTGCGGGTGCCTGCCCCTGCAAGGTCGCCGTCCCTGGCGTCCGCAGCGCCGGGCGCTGCCAGCACGCTGCCCCGCGCCGCAGGTCCGGCCGCCCGCCGGCTCGCGCGCCAACTTGGCATCGACCTGAACACAGTGCCGACGCCAGATCCGACGGGCCGTGTCATCTGCGAAGACGTGCAACGGGCCGCGGTGAGACCACCTGCGACCCCCTCGCGTGTGCCCCGGCCGATCGCCACACCACGAGCCCGCCTTCGCGCGAAGGACCTGGGCGTCGACTGGACTGCGCAAACGGGAACCGGACGCGACGGCCGGATCCGGGAGCGCGATGTCGTACACCGCCTGCCGGCCCCGCCTTCATCGGCACTATCCGAAGCGACACCCGCGTCGCCGGGAACGCACACCGCCGCATCCAAACGGCGGCTCGTAATCGCACACCGGATGGTGGCCGGCGTTACGCAAGCCGCTCCCGTCACAATCACGACGAAGGTCAGTGCCGAGCCACTCATCGCATTCCGTCTTCATCTGACGAAATCAACCGTGCGTGGAGAATCGCCGACTTACACGGACATCCTTATCCATCTGGTCGCACGGACCTTACGCGAGCAGCCACAACTGAACGCCTGCTGGCACCGCGACGGTACCTACCAGTACGCCGACGTAAACATTGCGCTGGCAGTCGATACCGATTTGGGACTGCTGGCACCCGTCGTACGTAACGCAGATCAATTGAGTCTCGACCAGATCGCTGGCCGGACGCGGCAACTCATTGCCGAGACACGAGGCAACCGGTTGAACCAACAGCACCTGGAAGGCGGCACATTTACCGTCTCCAACCTGGGCATGTTC
>JBJSXS010000541.1:0-10293 GCA_046086545.1 Gemmata sp. | reverse complement strand
ATCGACTTGAAGTAGTCGTAGAAGATCACGAACTCGCTGAACGTCGGCACCTCGCGCCAGTCGAGGATCGCGACGCGCGGGGCGTCCGAGGTGTTCCCGCGCCACTGCCGGAAGGTGCCCAGGAGGGCGTGCAGCACCCCGGGCCGAGCCGGGATCGGGCTCACGCGGAACCGCCGCTGGAACTCCTGGAACACCGGCAGCCCGTAGAACACGTCGCTCAGGGCGTCCGAGTACCCGGCGCCGGCGGGCGTCTCGGTGTTGAACTCGGTGAACAGCAGCTCGTCGTCCGACACGAAGAACGTGTCGAACCGGCTCGTCGGGCTGGGGTCCGGGAACCCGGGGTCGATGGCGAGCAGGTGCTCCTCCCAGTCGAGCATCCGGAACTGGTGGCGGAACGCCGGGTCCGCGAGCGCGCGGTCGTACACCGCCTTGAACGCCGGCAGCAGCGCGCCGACGGTCTCGTGCAGGAGCCTGTACTGCGAGGGGGTGAGGAACCGCGGGCGCAGCACGGCGCACACGGGCCGCGTGCCGAACTGGAGGCCGCGGCGCTCCTGCGCCCGCTCCAGCGCGGCCTGCGAGTCGGCCGCGAGGGTGCCGCCGGAACTGAGCAGGTCGTGGTAGGCGCTAATCGCGTCGGACATGGTTAACCCTCGGCGAGCCGCGCCCGCACGGGCGCGGGTCGCCTAGAACAGCTTGCTCCACTTCAGCTCGGCGAGCTGCGGGCGCGGGTTCAGGGCGCGGTCTATCACCAGGTCCGCCATGTGCTTCACCACCCACTCGAAGTGGTCCGGGGTGAGCGAGTTCACGTCCATGTCCGGCGCCGGGTTCATGAAGTCGATGGCGTAGGGCACCCCGTCCTTTATGGCCCACTCGGTGGTGTTCATGTCGTACCCGAGCGCGGCGTTGAGTCGGATCGAGTCGTCGATCACGCGTTGCTTGAGCGCCGGGGCCAGGTAGTTCGGGTCCGGGATGTACCGGCGGCCGTGCGTGTCGTAGGGCATCGGCAGCACGAGGTTCCGGCCCAGGCACATGCAGCGCACGTACTGGTCCCAGTGGATGAACTCCTGAGCGATCATCGTGAGCAGCCCCGAGCCGTCGTAGTACCGGATCAGCTCCTCGACGCTGTGGCACACGTACACGCCGCGCCACCCGCCGCCGTGCGCGTCCTTGAGGATGCACGGGAGCCCGACGTAGTCGATCACCGCCTGCCAGTTCAGCGGGTACACGAGGTTCCGCAGGCTCTCGGTCTTCACGATCCCGGGGACGTAGTCCTTGTTCGGCAGCGCCAGCGTCTTGGGGTGCGCCAGCCCGAGCTTCTTGCACAGCGAGGCGCCGAAGAACTTGTCGTCGGCGGTCCACATGAACGGGTTGTTGATTACGGTGACGCCCTCCAGGACCGCGTGCTTGAGGTAGCTGCGGTAGTACGGCACCTCGTGCGAGATGCGGTCCACCAGCACGTCGTACGGCACCCGCTCGTCCATGCGGGTGCCGCCGAGCTTGGCGAGCTCCGCGACGACGCCCGCGCCGCGCCCGTTCACCTCGTCGATGAACCGCGGCGGGAACGACCACTCGCGCCCCACGATCACGCCGACCTTTTTCACGGGCTTCGCCCCCTGTGTCCGGTTGTCGGTGCCCAGTTACCGGCACCCGGCCCGCCCAGCGCGGCCGGCGGTCTTGCCCGGCCGCGCACGCGCGACCCTCAATCACTGCCGCCGATGTACCGGTTCACCATGTCGTACCACACGGGCCAGTCGTGGGCGAACCCGTCCCACTCGCGCAGCGCGTTGCCGATGCCTTTGCCCCACAGCTTACCCGACAGCTCGCGGTTCTGGTGCAGCAGCCGGTCGTCGCGCCCCACGGCGAGGATGATGCTCTGCTCGCGCAGCCGGTCCAGCCGCCAGCCGTCGTGCTCGTTGGGGACGAAATCGACAGGGTTCTGCAGGTACACGGTCTCGCTGTGGTAGCCCCCGAGTAACACCTTGATGTCGGCGAGGCCGCTCATCCCGAGGACGCGGTTCACCCGCTCCGGGAAGCGCAGGCCCATCGAGAGCGCGTGGAACGCGCCGAAGCTGGCCCCGGTGAAGATGGTGTAGGGGTGCGCGCTCCGCCCCCGCACCCACGGCAGCACCTCGCTCATCACGTAGTGCGTGTACTGTTCGTGACGCCAGGCCCGGGCGCCGGGGTGGTTGTGATAAGCGTACCAGCTCTCGCCATCCACAGCGTCCACGCAGGTGAGGTGCAGCCACCCGTGTTCGAGCGCGTGCCCGAGCGCGCGGACCATACCGCGGTCCTCCCACTCGTGGAACCGGCCGCGGGACGTGGGGAACGCGATCACCCGCGCCCCGCCGTGCCCGAACTCCAGCAGTTCCATGTCGCGGTGCAGCGACGGGCTCCACCAGCGGTGATACTCTCGGCGCATGAACCCGACGCGGGCCGTGGGTGATGAGGGGCGCGTACTGCGAGTATGCGGAGCGAGAACGGGAGCGGCAACGTGCGACCGGGCGGACCGCTCGCGGGCTCCCGAGCATCGCGCTCGCGAGCCCGCAACCGGCCGACGCGCGGTCACGCCGCGGCGTACTTCGCGCGGAGCTTGTCGAGGTACTTCTTGCTCTGGGCGGTCACGTCCCACGCGTGCGGCCAGAAGCACAGGTCCACGCACCACCAGTCGTGCGGCACGCCGGCCTTCAGCAGCGCCGGGGCGAGTTTGTCGAAGTCCAGCTTGCCCGTGCCGAACGGGTTGTGCGTGCTGGTGTTGTGCTCGTTCAGGCTGCCGTCGCTGTCGATCACGTGGACGTGCGTGATTTTGACCTTCAGCTTGTCGAGCAGTTCCAGTTCGCCGCCGGGGAGCAACTCCTTCGTGCCGGTCTGGTTCGCGCCGACCACCGCGCACATGTGCGCGTGGCAGGTGTCGTACAGCACCCCGAAGTTGCTGTTGCCCTTCGCACGCACCAGGTCAACGAGTTGGATGATCTCGCTGGGCTTGTTGAACGCGAAGCCCGGCTCGAACTCCCAGCAGATGTTCATGCCATAGTCGGCCGCGATCTTGCTCGCCTTGTCCCACACGCTCGCGATTCGCTCCATGCCCTTTTGAGCGCCGAGTTCCTTGCCGTCCTTCTCGAAGTAGTCCGGGGCGATCACCGTGTCGACGCGGATGGTCTTCACGTCGAGGTCCGCGGCGAACGCGGCCCAGCCCAGAAAGGCGGTCAGGTACGCGTTGGGGTTCTCGTCAACGATGGACGTGCCGGGGTTCTTGAACGCCCACAGGTCCACGGCGATGCCCGAGAGCGCCAAGCCGTGGTCCGCGATGGTCTTGCGGAGCTTCTGGCGGCTGGCCTTCGTGGGGTGCGACACCGGGCTGGGGTGCGGGCCGAAGCTGCCCAACTCCACACCGTCGTACCCGAGGTCTTGCAGCTTGTGCAGGATGACGTGGAAGTCGTTGGTCGGCTGTTCCTGGTTGAATAAATACGCCCAGGTGCCGATCGAGATGCGAGCCTTCGCCATGATTAAGTCCCTTGCTGGAGAGAGGTAACGCGTATCGCGGTTCGGTGCGGCTCATTATAGCGAACGTCGCTCAAAAGATCCGACCTCGACGACGCCAGTTGACTCCGCTATAATAACTTTTTGTTAAGATTGGGAGGAAGTGGTTTCACGCTCCGGCGGGACCGCCCCTCGCGACCGTGCCCGAAAGCCGGAAGGTGGTTTTTAACCATCCGTTACGGCACCGGCAAGAATGAAGTAGAACCACACGCCGATTTCACACCCCGCCCTGCCGCCCGCCGCGCTTCTTCTGAATAAGTATCGAATTTCGAGTGTCTGGCGCAAGTTCTCCCGGCCGACCGCGAACCAAGAGGAAACCGGCGTGTCTGGTTGTCGAGAGTCGGCAGTCTGAAAGGAATGGCTCGTTATGAACACCACGCGTGACACACTCAACAGCGCGGCCCTCACGCGCCGGCGCCCCGGCAAGCGGGTCGTTCTGGCCGCGCTGCTCGCGCTCTCCGCGAAGACCGCCGACCACGTCCGCAATCTCGGCTGGGAGGTCCGCACCGTCGCGGACCGCGACATCCGCGCTGCCGCCGCCGCGACCGAACCGAACATCGTGCTGCTGCCCGAAGCAGCCGGGGACGAGAGCGGGTTCCTCGCGGGCGCCAAGTTGCTGGCCACCCTGCCCCACCTCAAGGTGATCGTGTTGGGCGCGAACCGGACCGGCACCAACGAGCGGTTCGCCGAGTTCGTCGGCGCCGAGTACGCCACCGAGACCGACGTCAGCGCGGTGGTTGACGCTCTGGTCTGAGAGGCTCTCGGTCGAGGCACAGAGCAGCCGCCGCTTGACCCAGAGCCGGCCGCGGAGAACTGACCACTACTCGCCGATCTCGAAGACGCACTCGACCTCGACCGCGATGTTGCCCGGCAGCGAGTTGTGACCGACGGCGCTCCGCGCGCCGACCCCGTCGTCGCCGAACACGTCCTTCATCAGCTCCGAGAACCCGTTGATCACCTTCGGCTGGTCGAGGAAGTCGTCGGTGCAGTTCACCATGCCGAAGGTCTTCAGCAGCCGCTTCACCTTGTCGAGCGAGCCGAGCGCCTCCCTGACGGTCGCGAGGATCGCGAGCCCGGTCTGGCGCGCGGCCTCTTTCCCCTGCTCCAGGTTCAGATCCTTCCCGACGCGGCCGGTGATGAGGGTCTTGTCGGCCCTCAGCGGCCCGTGCCCGCTGACGAACAGCAGATTGCCGAACTTGACCGCGGTCTTGTACACCGCGACCGGCTTCGGGGCCGGCGGGAGCGTGAGGTGCAGTTCCTGAACGCGCTTCTCGGGGGTACTCGCCATCGTCGGAGCCTCCTGGGGATGGCGTAGTGATACCCCCTCGAAGGGAGATGGGCAAGCGCCTTGCGGCGACGAGCCGGGCTCACGGCTCCGAAATCAGCACCAGCGTGCTGAACGCGCCCAACGTGTACAGGCCGCCGTCGGCGATGTGCGGGCCGCTCTCACTTTCGATGATGTCGTGCGGGCTCGCTTTACTCGTGTCGATGAGCAGGCGCCAGCGACGGTGCGTCGGGCTGGCCGGGATGCGGAACGGCACCTGGTCGCTCCAGGCGTTGAACGCGACGTAGAAGTCGTTGTCGATCTGGTAGTCCGGGTCCTGCTCGCGCCCGGTGAACCGGCCGTCGAGGGCGAAGGCCAGCGTGCGCGACGTGAACCCCCAGTCCGGCTGGTTCGGCTCGGTGCCGTGCCAGTGGATGTCGGCCAGCAGCGCGGACCCGCCGGCCCCGGGGTCGCGCCCCGTCCGCGCGAACTCGGTGATGGCACTCGTATCGCTGCCGGGGGGCAGCGCCGCGTCGCCGGGCCGCACCGGGCCGCCGGGTGGGAAGATGTCGAGCGGGTTGAGCGGCGGCTTGATGGTGGGCCGCGCGAGCAGGTCGCGGGCCGGGTCGCCGCGCCGCAGTTCGCCGGTGAAGAACCGGCGCCGCCGCAGCGCCGGGTGCCGCTTGCGCAGCTGGATCAGCTCGCGCACGAACCGCAGGAAGCCCTCGTTCTTCTTCGCCAGCTCCCAGTTGACCCACGAGATCTCGTTGTCCTGGCACCACGCGTTGTTGTTCCCCTGCTGCGTGCGGAGGAACTCGTCGCCCGCCAGCAGCATCGGCACGCCCTGGCTGATCATGAGCGTGGCCATCATGTTCTTCGCCTGGCGCTCGCGCAGCGCGTTGACCGCCGGGTCGTCGGTCGGGCCTTCGTGGCCGCAGTTCCACGAGTTGTTGTTGTTCTCGCCGTCGCGCCCCTGCTCGCCGTTCGCGTCGTTGTGCTTCTCGTTGTAGCTGACGAGGTCGTTGAGCGTGAACCCGTCGTGGGCGGTGAGGAAGTTGACCGAGTGCCGGGGCAGGCGCCCGCTCCACTGGTACAGGTCCGCGCTGCCGCAGATGCGGTCCGCGAGCGCCGGGGCGAGCCCGTGGTCCCCCCGCCAGAACCGGCGCACGTCGTCGCGGTACTTGCCGTTCCACTCGCTCCACCGGCGCCCGAACGGGAACCGCCCGACCTGGTACAAGCCGCCCGCGTCCCACGGCTCGGCGATCAGCTTGGTGTCCGTGAGAACGCCGTCCTCGGTGATGCTCTCGATCACCGGCGGCTCGATCATCACGTTCCCCTTCCGGTCGCGCCCCAGAATCGAGGCGAGGTCGAACCGGAACCCGTCCACGTGCATGTCCCCGACCCAGTACCGCAGGCACGTCATGATGAGGTCTCGCACCACCGGGTGGTTGCAGTTCACCGTGTTGCCGCACCCGCTGTAGTTCAGGTACTGCCCGGTCTCGTCCATCAGGTAGTAGAGCTCGTTGTCCAGCCCGCGGAAGTTGAACGTGCGGCCCTGGTCGTTGCCCTCGCCGGTGTGGTTGAACACCACGTCGAGAATCACCTCGATGCCGGCCGCGTGCATGGCCTTCACCATGTCGCGGAACTCGTGCGTCTGGCCGTGCCGCTTGGCGCTGGCCGCGAGCCCGGCCTTCGGCGCGCCGAACGCGATCGGGTTGTAGCCCCAGAAGTTGGTCAGCTTCTCGCCCGTCTTTGGGTGGAAGAACGGGCAGTCGCACTCGTCCCACTCGAACACCGGCATCAGCTCGACCGCGGTCACCCCGAGCCACTTCAGGTACGGGATCTTCTCGACCAGCCCCGCGAACGTGCCCGGGAACTGCACCCCGCTGGACGGGTCGCAGGTGAACCCGCGGACGTGGACCTCGTAAATGACCGAGTCCTCGTACTCGGTGAGCGGCGGCGCGTCCTCCTCCCAGTTGTACCGGGTGCCGCGCCGGTACAGGCTGCGGCGGGACGTGCGCTGCGGGTCCCTCTCGCAGGTGCCGGCCCACGTGTCGGCGTCGGAGATCATCACCGCGGACGGGTCGATGAGCAGCCGGGACGGGTCGAACCGGGTGCGCGGGCCGTGCGGGCCGTCCACGCGCCACCCGTAGCAGAACGCCTCGGGCAGGTCGTGCACCCGGATGTGCCAGTGGTCGCCGGTCCGGTTCTGGCGCGGGTGCAGCGGCAGTTCGGCGAGCGGCGCGTTGCCCCCTTCGGCCGGCAGGATGACGAGCGTGACGCGCTCACCGTGGCGGCACAGCAGAGCGAAGTTCGCGCCGTCCGGGGTGAGCGACGGCCCGAGCGGCAGCGGGCGCCCGCGGCTGGTACGAAACGGCGTCATCGGAGAGCATCCTTCAAGAGAAGAGCGCGACGCCCTCAACGGTACTCCGTCCGGCGTGCGTGGCAACCCGAATCGCCCACTCGCGCGCCGTGGCGCCACCGGCACAACGGCACGCTCGGCCCGGTTCGTGACCGGCCCTGTGCGGCCCTCGGCCCACCGCCCGCGCGCCGCACGACGGCGGGAGCGGTCCGGCAATAACCGGTCACCATGGCCGGGGTGTACGCGGCGCTCGGGGCCGGAGCGCCGGCCCGTTCGCACCCCGCCTCCGCGCTGTCGCTCTCCAGCGCCTCGCGTTACGATTGTGTCACCGCTACCCCGTCACGAACCGCCCCGTGTCCCGCTGCGTACACGACACCTGCTCGGTAACGGCCGCCTCGACGCGCTCGGCCCGGCGCGCTGGCGTACACCGCCGGCGACCACCGCGGGCGCTACGAGACGTGCGCCGCGGCGCCGCCGCGCGCGGCGGCAGGCGCGTATACTGCGCGTGGTGTTCGACCAGTTGCTCGCGGGGTGAGAGAGGGCCGACCCGCTCCCGCCCCTATAATCTTATCGTCCGCTCTTCCTTCCATTCACCGGGAGTTGACTCATGCGCCTGACGCGCTGGGCGATGACGACAACCGCGGCCGCGCTGGCCGTGCTACTGGTTTCCACCACGAACGCCGAGGAGCCGAGGAAGTTGAAATACCCCGACACCAAGAAGGTGGACGTCGTCGACGACTACCACGGGACCAAGGTCGCGGACCCGTACCGGTGGCTCGAAGACGACGTGCGCAAGTCGAAAGAGGTGGCCGACTGGGTCGAGGCGGAAAACAAGGTGACCTTCGGGTTCCTGGAGGGCATACCGGAGCGCGAGGCGATCAAGAAGCGCATCACCGACATCTTCAACTACGAAAAGATCGGCGCCCCGTTCAAGCACAGCGGCCGGTACTTTTACTTCAAGAACGACGGGCTGCAGAACCAGAACGTGCTGTACGTGCAGGACCGGCTCGACGGCGAGTCGAAGCTCCTCCTCGACCCGAACACCTGGACGAAAGACGGCACGCTCGCCCTGAGCGGGCTGGAGGTGAGCGACGACGCCAGCCTCATCGCATACGGCACCGCGCAGTCCGGCAGCGACTGGAACGTGTGGAAGGTGTTCGACGTCGCAACCGGAAAAACTCTGGCCGATGAACTGAAGTGGGTCAAGTTCAGCGGGGCGTCGTGGTCGAAGGACGGCAAGGGCTTCTACTACAGCCGGTTCCCGGAGCCGGAGGTGAAGGACGGGCAGTTCCTCAGCCTCAACGTCGATCAGAAGCTCTACTACCACAAACTGGGCACACCACAGAGCGAAGACAAGCTGATCTACGAGCGGAAGGACAACCCGAAGTGGACCGTCGGCGGCGGGGTCACCGAGGACGGGAAGTTCCTCGTCATCTCGATCGGCGACGGCACCACCAGCCGCAAGGCGCGCGTGGCGTACCAGGACCTGAGCGACCCGACCGGCAAGATCGTGGAGCTGATCGACAACCACGCGAACAAGTTCAACTTGCTGGGCAACGACGGGGGCGTGTTCTACTTCCAGACCGACTACCAGGCGCCGAAGTACCAGATCATCGCCATCGACACCAGGAACCCGGACAAGAAGAACTGGAAGACGGTCATCCCCGAAGCGAAGGAAGTGCTGGAGAGCGTGGACCTCGTCGGCAACCGGTTCATTTGCAGCTATCTGAAGGACGCGAAGACGCTCGTGAAGGTCCACGAGGTCGATGGCAAGTACGTCCGCAACGTGGACCTGCCCGGGATCGGCACCGCGGCAGGGTTCAACGGCAAGCGCGAGGACAAGGAGACGTTCTACACGTTCAGCAGCTTCGCCACCCCGACGAGCATATACCGGTACGACGTCGCGACGGGCGAGAGCAAGCTGGTGCGGACGGCCAAGGTCAAGTTCGACCCGGCGCAGTACGAGGTGAAGCAGGTCTTCTACAAGAGCAAGGACGGCACCGAGGTGCCGATGTTCATCGCCCACAAGAAGGGCATCAAGCTGGACGGCACGAACCCCGCCCTGCTGTACGGGTACGGCGGGTTCAACATCTCGCTCACGCCGGGGTTCTCGGTGTCGCGCCTCCAGTGGATGGAGATGGGCGGGGTGTTCGCGGTGGCGAACCTGCGCGGCGGGGGCGAGTACGGCGACGCGTGGCACCGCGCCGGGACCAAGCTCCAGAAGCAGAACGTGTTTGATGACTTCATCGCGGCGGCCGAGCACCTCGTGAAAGAGAGGTACACGTCGCCGAAGAAGCTCGCGGTTCAGGGCGGGAGCAACGGCGGCCTGCTCGTCGGCGCGTGCATGACGCAGCGCCCGGACCTGTTCGGCGCGTGCCTCCCTGCGGTGGGGGTGATGGACATGCTGCGGTTCCAGAAGTTCACCGCGGGCCGGTTCTGGGTGGACGACTACGGGTCGAGCGACAACAGCGCGGAGTTCCACGAGCTGATCAAGTTCAGCCCGTACCACGTGCTCCTCAAGAACGGGGCGAAGGCCTACCCCGCGACGATGGTGACGACGGCCGACACCGACGACCGCGTGGTGCCGGGGCACAGCTTCAAGTTCGCGGCGGCGCTGCAGGCGAACCACACCGGCCCGAACCCGGTGCTGATCCGCATCGAAACGAAGGCGGGCCACGGTGCCGGCAAGCCGACCGCGAAGGTCATCGAGGAAACCGCCGACATGTGGGCGTTCCTCGTCAAGACACTCGACTTCAAGCCGACCTTCGAAAAGTGATGCGGCCGCGAGTGCGCGCGAAAGGCGCGGCACGCGCTGCCGCGAATTGGGACGATCGGAGTCGGCCTGAGCGGGCTGCAAGTCGCAGAAGCGGCACTCGATCTCGCGACCCGGCCGAGGCGAGACGCCGCATCGAAAGCGGCGTGGTTCGCTCTCTACGCAGCCCGAGAAACTGGCCTCACGCCGTATCGGACCGACCACCGAGCGAAAGGTTGGGCGACGTCGAGCGAGCGCGGTTGCTTCGCGACATCTCGGTAACCCGTTCGCCCCGCGACCTTCCCCCCTTACCTGGCGCACGGACACCGCGCCCCCCCTCGCGCGGCAGATGTACGAGTCGCGCGACTTCGGCGCGAT
>JBJSXS010000540.1:0-7094 GCA_046086545.1 Gemmata sp. | reverse complement strand
GCCACGCGCGACGGCGACGGATGCTGCCACAGTACGCGGCGGTCGGTGCCGGTCGGCAGCAGACCTTCACGCTCTGCAGCGCGAGCGCGAGATCGGTGTCGCTTCGGGGGAAATGCGCACCCGCCCGGCATCGGTCTCGGCGCGCGACGCGGGTCCGAGGCCGGGCTCGACCTGCGTTCCCAGGGCGAACTCCGGGTCCGTGCCGAACCTGCCCGTAACGGGTCACTGCACCATCCCAACGTCATCGCGAGTCCCTCATGGACGGGCGTGATGCAGGTTTGGTGGAGGTAACAAATTGCCGGATGAAGTGAAGATGTTGATACGAATGTAGACCGGAGGGCGAACGCGTCGGGGTTCACCGCAGGGTAGGTAGGGAAAGCGGTTAAGGGGTGAAGACCTCCGCTCCCCTGCCTTCCCTGCGGCTCATGTTACCGGGTCAAACTACTGGCCGGCGCCCTTGCTCTCGACTTCGAGCTGGGCCGCCTGCACGATCTCCTTCGTCTCGTCGTTCTGCACGAGGACGATCACCTTCAGGGCTTTCATCTCCATCGGGCGGTCCGGCTTCGGGAACGGGCGGCCGTTCGCGGCGAAGTCGTCCAGGTACTTGGTCAGGTTCTTCTTCACGCCCGCGAGATCCACGGCGGTGGTCTGCTTGAACGCCTTGTCCTTGATCGCCACGCCGTCGGCGCCCAGCGGCATCGCGCGGACGACCTGGTGGTGGAACCGGAGCTGGTTGCCGCCGACGTACTTGACGTCCTCCTCGACCACCAGGACGCGGAGCTTCAGGTCGGCGGCGTTCGCGACCTCCACCGCGATGTCGATCTTGTCGCCGGTGCGGGTCGCGCGCCCGGCGACCTTCACCTCGGTCGCCTTCTCCACGATCGGCTCGATGACGCCCACGTACTGCTTGAACTTGCTCTCGGCGTTGGCCATCCCGCCGCCGCCGGCCGCGGCCTTCGCGCCGTTGAAGAACGTGCTGGGCGTGCTGTTCGCGCCGTAGTACTTGGCCCGCGCGACGGTGTCGTCGTTCGTGAGCGGGTCGGGGCCGGGGATGTGCAGGTGGTACTGGATCAGCACCAGATCGGTCGGCTTGTACGACTTCAGCAGGGCGTCAAAAGCCACGTCGGCGGCCACGCACGGCGGGCACTGGGCGCCGGTGAACAGCTCCAGCACCGCGACCTTGTTCGCGTCCTTGTCCTTGCGGCCGGCGAACGCGGTCGGCTTGAACGGCGGCACCGCCAGCCGGTACTCGGCGTCGATCTGGTCCTCGAGCTTCGCCAGTTCGGTGGCGACGGCCTTCGCCTCCTCGGTCTTGCCCAGCCCCTCCAGCGCGGCCTTGCGGGCGCTCAGCGCGCGGGCCCGGAACGCGGCCGTCGCGCCCGCTCCCGTCGCCAGCTTCGCCGCCGCCGCCTCGGCCGGACCCTCAAGCCCCTTCTGGGCGGCGAGCGCTTCCACGACGCCGATCACGTAGAAGTTCGAAAACTTGGGGCCGAACTCGCCGGCCTGCTTCTCGACGGTGGCGAGCAGCTTCCCGGCCTCGTCCGAGGTCAGCTTGAACTTGGCCCCGCCGCGGAGCAGGTCGGCGGCCGCGTCCAGCGCGAACGGCGAGTCCGCGTGCTTGCTCGCCACCTCCCGCAGCAGCCCGGGCACCTTCTCGTCGGCCTCCTTCTGGGCCGCGTCCACCTTCTCCAGCAGTTCCTTCTTCTTGTCCGCGTCCTTCTCACGCGCGGCCTGTGAGCGGAGCGCGAGTACCGCGTTTGCGAGTTTCGCTGCGTCGGCGGCCGGGGCCGGCGCGTCCACCTTGGCGCTGATCTCGTTCGCGGCCAGTTCGCTCTTGTCGGTGCGGCTCAGGCGCGCGCGGAACGAGGTCTGGTCGTTCGAAAAGTTGCCCACCACTTTCCCGCCCTTGCCGACGGTGCCCTCGAACGCGAACCCGAGGCTGGTGTTGAACTTGACCGTCTTCCCGTCGGCCTCGACCTTGCTCACGGTGAGCTCCGGGCCCTTGAGCGGCGTGTACAGCACGGTCGCGGTCGGTTTGCCGTCCTTCGTCTCGACCTTGACGATCATCAGCGCCTGGTCGGCCCCGCCGCGCGGGGCGTAGGTCAGCAGCCAGTTGCCGGCGATGTCGCCCTCGGCGGCCCGGGCCTCCCTGGCACGGTCCGTCGCCAGAAGCGCCGCGAGGGCGACCCCGGCGAACACGTACAGCACGCGACGCAGCATATGAAGTACCTCGCTGGAATGCCGCCGGCCGACTGGAGAGGAAAGGTAACCGGCGGAGTGACGATTAAGGTACGCCCGGGGCGCGGAGTTGCCAGAAAGAAGTCCGGCCGTGAGACGTTCGCGCCGCCGCAAGCGGCGGGGCGCTACGCCCCGGTGATCTGTGTCAGCGCGTCGATCAAGTGGTCGATGTCGGCGGTGGTGCTGAACGCCCCCGGGCTGACGCGCACCAGCCCATCCGGTGCGGTCCCGAGCGCCTTGTGGATGTACGGCGAGCAGTGCAGCCCGGGGCGCACCGCGATGTCGAACTTCTCGTCCAGCAGTCCGGCGAGTTCCGGCGCGGGCAGCACCTCGCACCGGAAGCTCAGCGTGCCGACGCGCAGCGCCGGGTTCGCGTGCCCGAACACCTCGAAGCCCGGCAGCCCCGCGAGCGCGCTCCGCAGGCGCTCGCACAACTCCATCTCGTGCCGGTGAATCCGTTCGATCCCGCGCTCCTCCACGAAGTCCAGACCCGCAACGAGGCCCGCGACCCCGAGCACGTTGGGCGTGCCGCCTTCCAGGTGGTGCGGAAAGTCCGTGGGCTGTGTGGGGGTGAGTGAGTCGCCGCCGGTGCCGCCCTCGCGCCACGGGCGCAGCGTCACCCGCGAGCCGACGTACAGCGCCCCGGTGCCGGTCGGCCCGAGCAGCGACTTGTGCCCGGGGAGCGCGAGCAGGTCGATGCACGCGGCCTGCACGTCGAGCGGCACCGCGCCCGCGGTCTGCGCCGCATCGACCAGGAAGAGCAGGCCGTGTTCGCGCGCGATCCGGCCCACGTCCGCGACCGGCTGAACGGTGCCGAGGACGTTGCTCGCGTGCGTCATCGCGATCAACTTCGTCTTCGGCGTTATGGCGGCGCGAACCGCTTCGGGGGCGACGGTCCCGCCGCCGTCCGCGGGGACCCGCGTGAGCGCGATCCGCTTGGCCTCCGCGAGCGCGACGAGCGGGCGCGACACGCTGTTGTGTTCCAGGTCGGTGGTGACGACGTGGTCGCCGTCGTTCAGCACGCCCTTGAACGCCATGTTGAGCGCGTCGGTGCAGTTGAGCGCGAACGCCCACCGGTCCGGGTTCTTGCCGTTGAAGAACCGGTTCAGCCGGTGCCGCGCGTTGGCCAGCGCGTGCTCGGACTCCAGCGCCATCTTGTGCCCCGAGCGCCCGGGGTTCGCGAGCGAGTGCCGCGCGAAGCGGTCCATCGCGACGTACACCTGCTCGGGCTTCGGGAAGCTGGTCGCGGCGTTGTCGAGGTAGGTCATGTCGGTCGCGTTCCGGAGCGGCGAGCGAGAGTAAGTTTCGCGCGGGTCAGTGCCCGACGTACTTCGCGTACAGCGTGCGGGCCTTGTCCGGCTCGTCGGTGCCCTTGATGATCGCGCGCCCGTCTTCAAAGACCGTGAACTCGTAGGGGGCGCCGTTCTCGACCAGACGGAACTTGAGGAGGAACTTGTTGTAGCTCACCTCGCCCGACTGCTTCAGCACGCCGGCGAGGTACGCGAAGTCGAGCTTGCCCTTCACGCGGTGGCTCACCTGCACCGCGTTCCGCCCGCACAGCGAAGTCGTTTGCGTGCCGTGCGCGCCGTCGAGCCACTCGAAGTTCCGCTTCGCGCAGCACGGGCACTGCCCCTTGCGCCCCGCGAGCGGGGCCACCTTCACGCGCCTGTTGGTGTTCTCCCACACGTCCAGCACGAGCAGCTCGCGGTTCACGGCGGCCGTGTTGCCGGAGAGCAACTTGATCGCTTCCGTGGCCTGGTAGCTAGCGACGATGCTGACCGCGGGGGCCAGCACGCCGGCCGTCTCGCACGTGCCGGTTTCGCCCGGCGCCGGCGCGGCCTCAAAGACGCACCGCAGGCACGGTGTTTCACCGGGGATGACGGTCATGCTCATCCCCTGACTGCCGACCGCGCCGCCGTACACCCACGGCTTGTTGTGCTTGAACGCGACGTCGTTGATCAGGTACCGGATCTCGAAGTTGTCGCTGCCGTCGAGGATGAGGTCCGCGCCTTCGCAGAGGTCCTCGATGTTCGTGCGGTTGATGTCCGCGACGACCGGCTCCACCGTGACCGACGAGTTGATCGCGCGGAGCTTGGCCACTGCGGCCTCCGCTTTGGGCAGGTTGCTCGTCACATCGGACTCATCGAACAGCACCTGCCGCTGGAGGTTCGACGGTTCCACGAAGTCGCGGTCGACGACGCGGACGAAGCCCACGCCGGCCCGGACCAGAGTGTTCGCGAGAACGGTGCCAAGCGCCCCGCACCCGCACAGGGTGACGCGGCTGGCCAGCAACTTCTCCTGCCCGGCCCTGCCCAGCCCCGGGAAGCGCATCTGGCGCGAGTATCGTTCGAGCGGGTTCGTGTCGGTCATGGGTGTGTCAAGTGAGAAGGGGCGCGCAGCGCGCCCCTTCGGTGTCGGGTGGCGGCCGCGCCGGCCTACTGACCTATTCCGTTCTCTTTGAGGAACTCGTGCAGGAACCGGACGTGCTGTTTGGGCCACTTCTCGGCCTTCGCGAACCCGACCAGCGTGGCCATGTCCTCGCGCACGCGCCGCAGGTCCGGCCCTTGCAGCCGCTGCAGGTACGACACGAGGTAGTGCATGGCCTCTTCGGCGACGGCCGCGTTCAGCACGCCCGCATCGGACCCTTCGAGGAACACGTACGCGTGGACCGCGGCGAGCAGCAGCGGGTGGACGCCCAGCTCCGCCGGGATCAGCGGGAACACCGCGGCCCCGTCGGGCGCCTCGTCGGCCTGCGCACTCGGCGTTTCGTCGGCCATTGTTCACCCGCCCGCGACCGCGGGGATCAGCGCGAGCGTCACGCCGTCGGCGACCGCCGTGTCCATCTCGTCGAGGTAGCGGATGTCCTCGTCGTTCAGGAACACGTTGATGTACGGCCGCAGTTTGCCCTCGGAGAAGAGCTTCGCGCCCAGCCCCGGGTACTGCCGCAGGAGGTCATCGAGCGCGGCCTTCACGGTCGCGCCGGCCACCTCGACTTCGGCCTTGCCGCCGGACTGCTCGCGCATCGGGGTCGGAATCTGAACCTTGATCGCCATTGCTGCTCCAGATTGCTTTCACCGGAGCGCCGCAGGAGCGGCCCGTCCGGTGAATCCCCTTTACACCAACGCCGGTTCCGGCTGGGCCAGCCCGGCGAGCGCCTCGAACTCGGTCAGCGCGGGCTTGATGACCGCGGGCTCCTCGATGGCGTCGAACACCGCGTCCTGGGTCTTCAGCCCGTTGCCGGTGATGCAGATCACGATCTCTTCGTTCCGCGGGATGCGGCCGCTCTCGATCAGCTTACGGGCGACCGCGAGCGTGGTGCCGCCGGCGGTCTCCGCGAACACGCCCTCGGTCTTGGCCAGCAGCAGCATCGCGTCCACGATCTCGGCGTCGGTCACGTCCTCGGCCCAGCCGCCGCTGTCGCGGATCAGCTTCGCGGCGAAGTACCCGTCGGCCGGGTCGCCGATGGCGAGGCTCTTGCAGATCGTGTTCGGGGTCTTGATCGGTTTGTGGCGCTCGCGCCCGCTCTTCACGCAGTCCGCGATCGGGTTACACCCGGCCGCCTGCGCGCCGTACATCTTCGTCTTGACCGGCGCGTCGACCAGGCCGAGCGCGCTCAGTTCGGTGAACGCTTTATAGATTTTCCCGATGAGCGCGCCGCCGGCCATCGGCGACACCACGTGCTGGGGGAACCGCCAGCCGAGATCCTCGGCGATCTCGAAACCGACCGTCTTCGAGCCTTCCGCGTAGAACGGACGGAGGTTCACGTTCACGAAGCCCCAGCCGTACTTCATCACGATCTGCGTGCAGAGGCGGTTCACCTGATCGTAGGTGCCCGCGACCTTCACGACCTTCGCGCCGTACAGCGCGGTGCCGTAGATCTTGACCCTCTCGAGGTCCGCCGGAACCAGAACGACCGTCTCCAGCCCCGCGGACGCGGCGAGGGCCGCGACGCTGTTCGCGAGGTTGCCGGTGCTGGCGCAGCCGACCATCCGCATGCCCAACTCGCGCGCCTTCGAGAGCGCGACCGATACGACGCGGTCCTTGAACGAGAGCGTGGGGAAGTTGACCGCGTCGTTCTTGATCCAGAGGCGCTCGACGCCGAGCGCGTCCGCGAGCCGGTCGGCGCGGATCAGGGGGGTGCCGCCGACCTGCGGGCCGACCGTTGGCTCGCCGTCGAGCGGCAGCAACTCCTTGTAGCGCCACATGTTGTGCTGACGCGACTGGAACTTGGCGCGGCTGACGTGCGGCTTGATCTTCTCGTAATCGTAGGCCACTTCGAGCGGCCCGGAGTCGTCGGCGCAAAAGAAGTGCGCGCCTTTCGGGTACAGCTTCCCACACACCCGACACTTGAGCCCGAGAACGAAATCATTACTCGGCACGACACACCCCTGGTGAAGAAAGCGCCAGCGCAAGGCGTAACGCGATTGAATGCTCGTCTGCGTTGGGTGTGCTTAGCCAGAGGCGCCGGGTCGCGGCAGGTGTGCGGTGAGATAAGAGTGCGCCGGAGCCGTTGTGAGAAACGGCCCGAGCGAGATCTTATCTTCCCCGGCCATACCCCCGCCTTCTCGAAGCGGGAGCGTTTGCCGGGCAGGAGTTAGCACCTGCATCTGGGCTGCGCGTTGTGAACTCGCAGCGTCGGACCGGTTGCTGTGGCGTCGTCGGGCCTGGCCCCTCGACCACTCTGGATAAGATACTCACCAACGTAAGTTGTCAAAGCGCCCGCGCGAACGCAGTGCGTTGGAAAAAGAATACGCCGGCGCGCGGACCGCGGCAACCGGATTCGGGAAAATTCGTTGCCGCGACCGCTCACGTGCCCATGACGTTGTACCCGCAGTCCACGTACATGATTTGCCCGG
>JBJSXS010000539.1:0-3546 GCA_046086545.1 Gemmata sp. | reverse complement strand
CAACTATTTGGTGTTGGTGCGCGTCGAAGGAATATCACGGGTTGAGGTCGTCGCCATGGCTCTGGGTCGCCGTCGGTCGTCTCATCAGGGCGAACTGTTCGTCACCTCGGCGGATCTGCCCCAATCACCCGGTCATGCGTTCTACGACCGACTCAACCAGCTCCTTGCCGAGGCCGGGTTCGACCGGTTCGTCGAGGACCTGTGCCGGCCCCACTACGCCGACGAGGTGGGCCGTCCGTCGGTGCCGCCGGGGACGTACTTCCGGATGCTGTTCGTCGGGTACTTCGAGGGGATCGACTCCCAACGCGGCATCGCCTGGCGGTGTGCCGACAGCCTCTCGTTACGGACGTTCCTCGCGATCCCGCCGACCGAGGCGACCCCGGACCATTCGAGCCTGACCAAGATTCGCAAGCGATTGCCGGAGGTGATTCACGAGCGCGTGTTCGCCCACGTACTGGCGATTGCCCACGAGAAGCACCTGCTGAAGGGCAAGACCGTAGGCGTGGATTCGACGACGCTGGAGGCCAACGCGGCGATGCGGGCCATCGTCCGCAAGGACTACAAGGCGTACCTGAAGCGGCTGGCGCAGGAGGCCGGGATCGAGAACCCGACCGACGAGGACCTGCGGCGGTTCGACCGGAAGCGGAAGAAGAAGGCGGCCAACGAGGATTAGCAATCTACGACCGATGCCTACAGCCGGATCGCGAAGATGAAGGACGGGCGCACGCACCTGGCGTACACGGCCGAACGCGCCGTCGATCTGGACTCCGGGCTGGTGCTGGCGGCGGCGGTCCACCCGGCGGATCAGGGCGACGCGGCGACGCTGGTAGATAGCCTGTTGCGCACCCAAGTGAATCTGGTGCGGGCGGGGTTGGAGGTCGAGGTCGAGGAGGCGGTGGCGGACAAGGGGTATCACAAGGCCGAAACGCTGGCCGAATGTGCCGAGTGGGGCGTGCGAACGTACATCCCGGAGCCGAAGCGGAAGAAGCGGACGTGGGCCGACAAGCCGGACCCGTGGCGCGTGGCGACGGTGGCGAACCGTCGGCGGGTGCAGGGCGCGAGGGGCAAGCGGCTGCAGAAGAAGCGGAGCGAGTTGGTGGAGCGGAGCTTCGCGCATGTGTGCGAGACGGGTGGCGGTCGGCGGACATGGCTGCGGGGTCGAGCCAACGTGTCGAAGCGGTACCTGATACAGGTGGCGGCGTTCAACTTGGGTGTGGTGATGCGGTCCCTGTTCGGCGTGGGCAAGCCGCGCGTGCTACAAGGGCGCGGTGAGGCGGCTCTCGCCGCGCTGGTGTTGCTGATGGTCGTTCTGACCGGCTGGGTGCGCCGCTGGTATGGCCGATCGACGAGGTGAAGGATCGGCCGCTTCAACAGAAGACCCCGATCCCAGAACTCGCCGAACCACGGCTTCTTCAACGGCCTGCTAACGGAGAATATCGCATCCCGTCGCCTTGACTCTTCCCGACAGTCGCCGGCTCAACTGAGTGGTAACCGCGGGCCGCTCGTGACTCACGGGTGGAGGACGGGAGGTGTTCGGATTTGATCGTCCGCACGCCCCGAGCGTCGACCGATGAAACTACGGCAGCGAGTGTATTTGTGGCCGACACGCTCCCCGCACCTGTTCCCGAGCCGCCGGCGGGTCGCATCCAGACCGTCATCGCGGCCGGGGCCGTCCTGGCCATCGCGGCTCACCTGACGTGGCGGGCGGTGGAACACGATTCCCGGTTCGGGGCCGTTCGCCCCGCCGACTGGCCCCTGCTCGTCGCCCTCGCTCTCGGCGGCGGGTACCTCGTTCTGGGACTGCTCGGCCGAGTGGTTCGCGGGCAGTTCGGCTCGGACCTCCTGGCCGGCATCTCGATCGTCACCTCGGTGCTGCTGGGTGAGTACCTGGCGGGCACGCTCGTCGTTCTGATGCTCTCGGGCGGGGAGGCCCTGGAGGGGTACGCGATCCGACGGGCCTCGTCGGCCCTCGCCGCCCTCGCACGCCGGATGCCGTCCGTCGCCCACCGGAGCCGGAACGGGGCGGTGGAGGACGTCCCGCTTCACGACGTCGCAGTCGCCGACCTCGTGATCGTGTTCCCACACGAAACGTGTCCGGTGGACGGCATCGTCACCGACGGGCACGGCACGATGGACGAGTCGTACCTGACCGGCGAGCCGTACCTGCTGGCGAAGGCCCCCGGGTCGGCGGTCCTGTCGGGGGCGATCAACGGCGACGCCGCGTTGACCTTCCGGGCCGAGAAGCTCGCGGTCGACTCCCGGTACGCGAAGATCATGCGGGTGATGCGGGAGTCCGAGCAGCGGCGGCCCGAACTCCGACGGCTCGGCGACAAGTTGGGGGCCTGGTACACCCCGTTCGCCGTGGCCATCGCCCTCGCTGCGTGGGCCGCGAGTGGGGACCCCATCCGGTTCCTGGCCGTGCTGGTGGTGGCGACCCCGTGCCCGCTCCTGATCGCCATCCCGGTCGCGATCATCGGCACCGTGTCGCTCGCCGCCCGCCGGGGGATCGTGATCCGGGACCCGGCCGTCCTCGAAGTGATCGACTCGTGCCGGGTGGCGATCTTCGACAAGACCGGGACCCTCACCTACGGCCGCCCGGCCCTGGTGGAGTTGCTCCCCATCGACGGCTTCACCCGCGAAGAGGTGCTCCAACTGACGGCCAGCCTGGAGCGGTACTCGCGGCACCCGCTCGCCGGGGCGATCCTGGACGCGGCCCGGACCGACCGGGTGCGACTGCTGGAACCGTCGGACATCAGCGAGCCGCCCGGAAAGGGGCTGGTCGGGACAGTCGGCGGTCGGTCGGTTCGCGTGACCGGGCGGACGAAACTCGCCGCCGAGCAGCCGGGCGTCGTGGGGCGGCTTCCCGCGACGGCGGGCGGGCTGGAGTGCATCGTTCTGGTGGACGGCGTCCCGGCCGGGACGCTCCGGTTCCGGGACCGGCCGCGGGACGACGGCAAGCCGTTCGTCGCCCACCTCGGGGCGAAGCACGGGTTCGAGCGGGTGCTCCTCGTGTCCGGGGACACACCGATGGCAGACAAGCGCAAGGTTTACACGGCGGAGTTCAAGCTCGCGGCGGTGAAGATGATCACCGACCAGAAGCTGTCCGTCGCCGAGGTGGCCCGGCGGCTGGGCGTTACCGAGAACCGGCTCCACGACTGGAAGAAGGCCCTCGCCACCAAGGGCGTTGACGCCTTCCCCGGCTCCGGGCACTTGACTCCACTCGAAGAGGAGAACCGCAAGCTCCGGGCCGAGGTCAAGCGGCTCGAAGCGGAGCGCGACATCCTAAAAAAAGCCACGGCGTTCTTCGCCGCCCAGACGAACTGACCTTCGCCTGGATCGAGGAACGCAAAGGTGAGTGGCCCATCGTGCTGATGTGCCGGGTTCTGGGCGTGTCACGGTCGGGCTTCTACGCGTGGCGGTCGCGTGACGCCAGCGCGGCGGAACAGCGGCGTGAGGAACTGACCGACGAGGTGAAGGAGATCCACGCCGAAGTGAAGGCCCGCTACGGGAGCCCCCGCATCCACGCCGAACTGGTCGGCCGAGGGC
>JBJSXS010000538.1:0-2088 GCA_046086545.1 Gemmata sp. | reverse complement strand
GGCCACACGCGACGCGACGCCAACATCGGGCCCGCGTCAGCCCGCGGCATCGGGCGCTCCGGAACTGCTGCCCACACCGACTCCGACGGCCGGCTAGACCTTATCCAAGCGAATTTGGACTTGCGCGATTCGCGCTGAGCGCATAAAAAACTCGAAATCCCCGACGAATCGCTTGATTTCGGTTGGCGCCACTTCAAGCGACTCGCCACTTTGTGAGGAGTTTCGAGTGAACGCCAAGGTACGACGACAGCTGGAAGCACGCAAGCGTAGAATCGCCCGGCGATTGGAGCAGGCGGATCGCTGCGGGACGGATCGGCCCGAGATGGCCGCGTCCAACATCCATTACGAGATCGCGGATCGAACTCGGGCGATCAACGCTGGCGGCATCGGTGCGGCGCACCTGCTGGTGAACCGGCTGGGGCTCAATCAGGCGATCAACGAGCGGCTGGATCTGCTCAAGGTCCACCTGCCGTACCACGAATCGGATCACGTCCTGAACATCGCCTACAACCTGCTGGCGGGCAACTCGCGGCTGGAGCACCTGGAACTGCTGCGCAATGACGAGGCGTATCTCGATGCCCTGGGTGCGAGCCGGATTCCGGATCCGACAACCGCGGGTGACTTTTGCCGCCGGTTCGATGAGCAGGCAATCGCCACGCTTCAGGAAGTGTTCAACGAGGCGCGGGTCAAGGTCTGGTCGCAGCAGCCGGTTGACTTTTTCGACGTCGCCTTGATCGACATCGATGGCACCGCTGTCGAGACGACCGGCGAATGCAAGCAGGGCATGAACGTCAACTACAAGAACCAGTGGGGCTACATGGTTGCGACCGCCAGCCTGGCCAACACTGGCGAACCGCTCTACGTGGTGAACCGACCAGGCAACCGGCCGAGCCATGAACAGGCGGCCGCCTATCTCGATCGGTCGGTCGCCCTCTGCCGCCGGGCCGGGTTCAGGCAGATCCGCCTGCGTGGTGATACCGACTTCTCCCAGACCGAGCATCTGGATCGGTGGACGGCCGATGGCGTGAAGTTCGTGTTCGGCATGCCGGCCATGCGGAACCTCTACGAACACGCAGAGAACCTCCCGCGAAACGCCTGGAAGGAGCTCGTGCGGCCGGCGAAGTACGGCGTGAAGACCGAGCCGCGTCAACAGCCGACGAATGTCAAGCACCAAGTCGTGGAGGATCGCGAGTTCACCGATATTCGGCTGGCCGGGGAGCATGTCGCGGAATTCCGCTATCGCCCCTGCAAGTGCGATCGGGACTACCGCATCGTGGTGGTCTGGAAGGATCTCGAGGTGCACAAGGGCCAACGAAAGCTGTTCGATGACGACCGGTGCTTCTTCTACATCACCAACGACTTCCGCAAGTCGGCGGAAGCGATCGTCTACGAGGCCAATCACCGCTGCAATCAGGAGAACCTGTTCGCACAACTCAAGGGCGACGTTCGCTCGCTCACGGCGCCCGTTGATTCCCTCCTGAGCAACTGGGCCTACATGGTGATCGCGTCGCTGGCGTGGAGCCTGAAGGCCTGGATGGCGCTCGCGCTTCCGGAGGGAGGCCGTGACGCAGACGAACGCCGTGCCGAGAAGTACAAGCTGCTGCGGATGGAGTTCACGACGTTCCGTCGGGCGTTCATGGCGGTGCCGGCGCAGGTCATCTCGACGGGCAGGCGGATCGTGTTCCGCCTCTTGTCGTGGAACCCGTGGCAGCACGTCTTCTTCCGGCTGCTCGATCAGCTGCGCACGCCGCTGCGATGCTAACGACGCATCATGAAGCCGGAGTTCGGATGCTTCGGTCCCCAATCACCCCTGACCGCACGACGTGCAGCCGAGATCGACATGAACCTTCCGACAACCCGAACCACTCAAGCGGCCGATGCGGCGCCGGGCGGACAGGTTGTGCGCCGACTCTTTATGCCGAAATGGCAGTGAAGCGCGCTTCGCATTCGCTTGTTTAAGGTCTAGGCACTTGTCTGTGAAATCACTAGTTCCGTTTGTCGGAGATAGTTTCTCTCCGTCTGAATTTTCCAGTCCACAGAAGAAGGCACGCCGAACCTTCTAAGGATTTGAGTTCGCGAAGCCGAACC
>JBJSXS010000537.1:0-11938 GCA_046086545.1 Gemmata sp. | reverse complement strand
CCCGGCGAGCGTGCCGAACGCGGTGCCCCACCCGTAGTGCTGCGCGACGCGGCCGACCCCGGACCCGGCGAGCGTCGCGCCCAGGTAACCGGCCGTGTCGATGATGCCGGCGGCGGTCGCCCCGCCGCGCTGCCCGCCGATCCGCACCGCGAGCACGCCCGAGCAGAACGTGTACGGCGCCAGCAGGAAGAACGCGACCGCGCTGATCAGGGCCAGCGCGGTCACCGCCCGCCCTTCGAGCGGGAGCCCCGCGAACAGGCCCAGCGCGAGCACCAGCCCGACGAGCGACGCCACGACCACCAGACCGTACCGCCCGTTGAGCCGGTCCACGAGCCACCCGGCGAACAGTGCCGATGCCGCGCCCGCGAGCGGGAACACGAGGCTCGCCATGCCCGCCGTGCCCGGGTCCAGTTTCACCACCTGGTTGAGGTACGTCGGGTTCCACAGGTTGAACGTCTCGCGGATCAGCGTGAGGCCGACGTTCATCGCGCACACGAGCCAGAACGGGCCGCTCGTCAGCAGCGGGCCGAGCAGCGCGCGGAGCGACACGGGCGCGTGCCCGGCGTCCGCGCCGTACACGTTGCCCGGGGGCGGCGGGGGCTCCGGCAGCCCGACGTCCGCGGGCCGGCCCTTCAGCACGAAGGCGCTCACGCACCCGATCGCGCCGAGCGTCACGGCCGACGCGAGGAACACGCCCTGCCAGCCGAGGCCGGCCCGCACCACCCCGCCGAGGTACAGTCGCGCCGCGGCGTCACCCAGCAGGTAGCTCATGCACAGCACGCCCATCACCGTCGCCAGGCGCGCCGCGGTGAACCAGCGGGCCGCGAGTTGCACCACACCGCCCCAGCCCATCGACTGCACGAACCGGTTAGCGGCCCACACCGCCAGGAACGGGAGCAGCACCGCGACCGGCATCCCGGCCCCGTGCGCCGCCCCGGCGAGCGGCCCGGCGACCAGCGGGGCGAGCGCGAACAGGACCGTGCAGGCGACCGAGGCGAACATGCCGAGCAGGAAGATGCGCTTCCCGCCGACGTACTCGGCCGCGACCCCGTTTAGAGCCTTGCCCACCGCGTAGAACAGCACCCCGACGGACGCGACGTCACCGATGTGGGCCTTCTCCAGTCCGGCCGGGCCGTACTCGTCGAGCAGGAGCGGCGACGCGACCGACAGGTTGGACCGGCACACGTAGTACCCGGCGTAGCCGGTGAACAGCGCGGCGACGGTGACCGCCTGCCAGCGGCGCAGGCGCGCGCGTTCGTCACTCACGTTGCTCTCCGCGAAGGGGCGGGCCTCCCCGTTGACCTAGCGAACGGGCGGCCCGCGGGCGCGAAATTCGGATGAACCCGGGGCCGCCGAATCGCCCTGACGGGCCGCTCCGACTGGTACTAGAATGTGGGTAACTTCCGTTGGCGAACCACCCGCCGGCGGCCCCGCGCGCCGCGCGTTGCGAGACCACACCAATGACCCCGGCCCCACCCCTGCCGCCGGACAACGCCACGACCGATTCGAGCAAGACGCTCGCGGCCCCGGCCCGCACCGCCGTCGTGTCGTTCGGCGACTACGACGTGATCGGTGAGCTGGGCGAGGGCGGCATGGGCCGCGTGTACAAGGCGGTGGACCGCAACCTCGGCCGGCTCGTCGCGATCAAGGTGCTGCGCTCCGCCGACCCGTTCGAGTGCAGCCGGTTCCGCGGCGAGGCCGAACTCATCGCCACCCTCGAACACGCCAACATCATCCAGATCTTCGCCATCGACGCCACCCACGACGGGCGCCCGTACCTGGTGCTGGAGTACGCCGAGGGGGGGAGCCTCGACCGCGAACTCGGCGGGCACCCCCAGGAGCCGCGGCGCGCCGCCGAAATGATGGAGACCATCGCGCGGGCGGTCCAGTACGCGCACGAGAAGGGCGTGATCCACCGCGACCTGAAGCCGGCCAACGTGCTCCGCTGCAAGGACAAGGTGCTCAAGCTCACCGACTTCGGGCTGGCGAAGGAGATGGAGGTGTCCTCCGGGATGACCCCGTCGAACGCGGTGATGGGCACCCCGAGCTACATGTCGCCCGAGCAGGCCGAAGGGAAAACGAAGCAGCTCGGGCCGCCCACCGACGTGTACGGGCTGGGCGCGATCCTCTACGAGATGCTCACCGGGCGGCCCCCGTTCCGCGGGGTCAACATGGTGGACACGCTGGAACAGGTGCGGTGGGCCGAGCCGGCCCCGCCCAGCCGGCTCGCGCCGCGGCTCCCGCGGGACCTGTCGACCATCTGCCTGAAGTGCCTCCAGAAGTCCCCGGCGCGCCGGTACCAGACCGCCGGCGAGCTGGCCGACGACCTGCGCCGGTGGCTCAACGGCGAGACGATCGCCGCGCGCCCCGCCCCGTCGTGGGAGCGGCTGGCGCGGCAGATCAGGCGGCGCCCGTGGGAGGCCGCGGCCATCACCACGTTCGCGCTCCTTGTTGCCCTGCTCATCTTCGGCTGGGTGCTGTTCGTGCGCAAGAGCGCCCAGGAGGCGGTGCTGCGCGAGCAGGCCGAGGCCGAGAAGATGCTGCGCGACCAGCAGACGAAGGCCGAGAGGGAGAAGCGGGAGGCGCAGCAGGCGAACGAGGAGCGGCTCCGCGAGCAGGCCCGCGGCTCGCTCACCGCGCTCAACACGATCCGCGGACTGGTCCTCGAGGGGGACCTGAGCCGCAAGCCGGGCCTGGAACCGCTGTACGACGCGCTCAGCGCGTATTACGACAAGCTGATCGCGCAGGAGAACATGGGGTTCGACAAGGCCGAACTGGCCGACGGCCTGGTGAAGGTCGGCGACCTGTTCGTCCGCACCGGGGACAAGAGGAAGGCGCGGGCCGCGTACGCGAACGCGGCCAACCAGTGCCGCCCGCTGGCCGCGACCGACCCGCGGGCCCGCGAGACGCTCGCGCGCGCGCTGCTCCGAGCCGCGCAGGTGGCGTTCGACCTGGGCGAAGACGAACCGGCCGAGGTCGCCTGCCGCGAGGTCGAGGGGCTGCTCGCCTCTCTCGAGCCGGCCGGCGCGGCCGCTCACCCGCTGGCCGCCAGTCAGATCGCCGAGGCCCACCACCTGCGCGGGCAACTTGAGGGGCGGCGCCGCGAGTTCGCGAGGTCCGAAGCCTCATACGACCGGTCCATCGAGTTCCGCCAGCGGCTGGCCGAAACCGTGCCGGCGGACCTGACGAAGGCGCGGCCGGACGAGCGCCGCCGCGCCGTGGCCGTGCTGACCGACCTGGGGCGCGGGTACGGGTACCTGGGCGACGCCCTCCTCGACGGGGGCAAGGTCACCGAGGCCGAGCGCGCGTACTGGAAGTCGCACGCGATCCGGGAGCGCGTGGCCGCGGCGTTCCGGGACGACGACCGCGGCGGCGAGGCGCACGAAACGCGGCGGCAGCTCGCGCGCAGCTGGGGCAACTTCGCCGGCCTGCACACCCGCTCGCGCGCGCTCGGCACGGCGCGGTACTTCGCCCAGCAGTCGCTCGACGCGCACACCAAACTCGTGGAACTGGACCCGATCAACGTCGAGTACCGCTACGACCTGTGCAACCGGCTGGCGAACGTGGCCGAACTGGACGTCCTCATGCACCTGCGGCCGGGCGCGCCCCCCGACGACCGCGCGCGGGCCCGGATCGGGAGCGACCTCGACAAGGCGAAAGAACTGCTCGACGACCCGGCGTTCGCAAAGGAGCGGGGCACGCGCCGGGCGCAAGCGGTGTCCGCCAATGTCCTTATGCTCCGCGGCGTGCTGCTCGCGGACGCCGGCGCCCGCGAGCAGGCGCGGGACGAACTGTACAAGAGCTGGAAGCTGGTGGATGACCTGTGCAAGGAGCAGCCCGGCGTAGCGGCGGACCCGCTTCACCTGTACCACCGGTCGGCCCTGCGGGCCATGTTCGGCGAACTGGGCAGCACCGCAGACACGGCCGAACAGCGGAGGCAGCGGCTCGACGACCTGCGGCTCGCGGCCGAGCGACTGGGCCCGGGCCAGAAGCACCCCGACGACATCGAGAACTTCCGGGCGTTCAAGTTTCTGGCGAACGACCCGGAGTTCAAGAACCTGATGAGCGACCTCCGCGCAAGGGCCGGGGCGAAGCCGCCGACCGCCCCGGCCCAATAAGCCCCGCCGGCCCGCCGCGTGAAGAGCGGCCGGCGCCTCAGAACTTCAGGTTCATGCCCTTGAGGCGCGCCACGGTCTCGGCCATCAGCGAGTCCTCTTCGGCCTCGGTCTGCGCGATGTAGGTGACCGAGAACCGGAGGAACGCGCCCGCGTCGTCCCACGGCACGCAGCAGACGCTCTGCTCGTGGATCAGGTACTGCGACGCGGCTTCGGCGTTCGCGAACGTCAGGTCGCCCGCGGCCTTCGGCGCGTTCGTGTAGAGGAAGTAGGTGCCGCCCGGCGTCTCGCACCTGAAGCCGACCTGCTTCAGCGCCGCTACCAGCTTGTCCAACCGCCGCTTGTACTTCGCGCGAATCTGAACGGGGATCTCGGGCGTGCGCAGCGCCTGCGCCGCGGCGTGCTGGATCGCCATGAACTGCCCGCTGTCGCTGTTGTCCTTCACGTCGGCGTACGCCTGCACGATCTTCGAATTCCCGCACACGAACCCGAGCCGCCAGCCGATCATGTTGAACCCCTTCGACATCGAGTGCACCTCGACGCCGACCTCCTTCGCCCCGTCCACCTGAAGGAAGCTGAGCGGGTCGCCCCTGTACGACAGCAGGATGTGCGCCGCGTCCTGAACGATCACCACCTTGTGCTTGTGCGCGAACTCGATGACGCGCTTGTAGAAGTCCTTCGTCGCGACCGCGCCGGTCGGCGAGTTCGGGTAGTTGACGACGAGCAGCTTCGCGCGCCGCTTCACGTCGTCGGACAGGCCGTCCAGGTCGGGGTAGAAGCCGTTCTGCTCCAGGAGCGGGAGCCGCACGACCTCGCCGCCGAGGTACCGCGTCCAGGTGCCCGCGACCGGGTACCCGGGCACGGTCATGAGGGTCACGTCGCCCGGGTTGATGAACACCGCGGGCAGCATCGCGTAGGCCGGCTTGCTGCCGATGCAGTGGCACACCTCGGTCACCGGGTCGAGGGCCACCCCGAACTGCCGCCGCATGAACTCCGCGGCCGCGTCCTTGTAGTTCTGGATGCCGTTGTCCGCGTACCCGCGGTTGTCGACCTTGTTCGCCTCCTTCGCGAGCGCGCCGCGCACGCTCTCGGCGGCCATGTCGTCGTTTTCGCCGATGCCGAAGTCGAGCAGTTTGCGCTCGGGGTGTTCGGCCAACGCCTTCCGCTTGGCGCGCTTGATCTTCTCGAACTTGTAAATCTCGGTGCCCTTGCCGTAGTTGGCCCCGCCGATGCGGTCGGCGAACAGCGTCTGGAACCACGGGTCGGCAGCGGGAGCGGACATGGCTGGCAAGCCCTTTTTCGGGGTGTCGGGAACGGAGGCAGGGGTGTTGTATTTGCCGCCGCTCGCGCGGGAAACGCGAAACGCCCGCGGCCGGAGCCGCGGGCGTTTCGCGTCGTGCGGTGCGGCCGGTCACTCGGTGACGACCGGGACGACGACGCTCGGGTCCGGGCTGACCCCGCCGACGCCGACGAGCAGGTGGCCCGTACGGCCGCTCCGGCAAAACGTGAAGTCGGCCCCGTAGGGCGAGCGGCTGGCCGGGTGCAGGAACACACCCAGCGTCCCCCACTTGCCCTCGACCAGCACCGGTTGACCTTCGGTCACGTACCGGACGACCGCGGTGTGAGCAATGGCCCCGTTCCGGCGGTACACCACCAGGTCGCCCGGTTGCGGCTCGTGCGTTTCCGTGTAACCGTTGTCCTTGAGGGCCGCCTCGACACCTTCGGGCGACAGCAGGAACTTGCCCCCGGCGAACAGCCACCCGTGGCAGTTCGACGCGTCGTCCGCGCCGCCGCGGCGGATCACCTGTTCGTTCAGGTCGAGGTCGCGGAGGAACTTTTTTTCCGGGCCGTCTAACCGTTTCGGGTCGCGCGCGGCGGTCGTCTCGTAGAGGGTGACGGGAACCCCGCGGTCGGTCACCGCGCGGGTCCGGGCCGGCTGGCGGTGCTGCTGCCCGTGCAGGGCCTGGAGTTCCCACATGTTCTGCTCGTCCTGCGCGGTCTCGACACGTTCGAAATCGACCATCGCGAACGCGGCGAGAGCCACCCCGCCCGCGGCCAGTAGCCCCCACGCACCCGCAGCCGCCCGCGCCGCGTTCCGGCTCAGCCACTCGGACCGGAGCACGGCCGCGAGCAGCGTGACGGCGGCGACCGTGCCGGCGAGTGGGGCCGCCGCGCGAGCCGCGAGTTCGCCCCGCGTCAGGGCCGCGAGGGCGCCCGCGACCGCGGCACACACGCTCGCGCCGGCCGCGGCGCCGAGGAGCGCGCGCCGCTTGCCCTGCCCCCCCCAGATCGTGTTCACACCACCGACCAGCGCCAGCCCGAGGCCCACGGCCGCGAGGACGAAGAACCGGTCGAAGTGGTCCGCGCCTGTCATCTGCACCCTTCGAGAAGTCCCGAAAATCGAACGCCCCGGCGCACACCACCAGCTAACACAAAAACCCTGAGGAGCTAATGAGCGGGACGGTGCAATCGGCGCGTCGGCCGCGCGAAGGATGAGAAGGGGGCCGGCCGGCCGGGGGTTCAACCGCCGGCCGCCCGCTCCGCCCGGCGAACCGGCCGAATTTCGCGCGCAAGTAATGTGAGAAACTCGGACCGACGCGGGGCGAAGAATGAAAGGGGAAAATTCTCGGTGCACGAAACAAAAAGCCCCGCGAACTGGTTCGCGGGGCCTCGCGGGGCTCACATTTCGCTCATCGACGCGTGTCAGATCTTCCACTTCGCGCGCGGCTCGCGGGACAGCTCCTTGTTCGCCTTCTCGTCGTCCGCGAACTGCTCCTTCGCCGCGTCCCACTTGAGCTTTCGGCCCAGGCGGTAGCCGATGTTCCCGAGGTGGCAGATGCTCGCGGACCGGTGCCCGGTCTCCGCGGGGCAGATGGTCTCCTTGCCGCTCGCGATGCACTCCAGCCAGTTCTTCTTGTGATCGGTGCTGGGGTACACGCGCTTGTCCTTCTCGCCCAGCGGCTGCTTCAGGACCGTATCGGGCAGGCTGCTGATCCCGCCGCGGCTCACAAGAATTTTGCCGTCGGAGCCCTCGAACACGCAGTCGGCTTTGATCTCCTTGCCGTCCTTGTCCTTCTCGAACACGTTGTGGTACATCACGATGCCGCTGGCGTAGACGAACTTCAGCCCGCGGTCGCTTTTCTGCTCGGGCGGGATGATTTCGACCGGGCCGCTCGTGTCCATGTTCATCGCCCACTGCGCGATGTCGAAGTGGTGCGCGCCCATGTCGGCCAACTGCCCGCCGGCGTACTCTTGGTACGCGCGCCACTGCGGGAACCCCTGGTGGACGCCCTTCGGGCACAGCACGGAGCTGTACTCGCGCTCCGGCGCCGGCCCGAGCCACGTGTCCCAGTCGGTCCCGTCCGGCTTCGGCTCGCCCTTGAGGTCGCACGGGATGGCCGGCGCGCCCACCCCGATGCGGACGGTGTGCAGCTTCCCGATGCGCCCGGCCCACACGTACTCCACCGCCTTGCGGAAGTGCCCGCCGAACTCGCTCCGCTGCTGGCTCCCGGTCTGGAAGACGACCTTCGCCTTCTTCACCTCGTTGACGATCCAGCGGCCGTCGGCCAGGTTCTGGGTGAGCGGCTTCTCGCAATAGATGTGCTTCCCGGCGCGGGCCGCGAGCACCGCGGGAATCGCGTGCCAGTGGTCGGGGGTGGCGATCACGACCGCGTCGAGGCCCTTGAGCGCGAGCAGTTCCCGAAAGTCGCCGAACGCCGCGACGCCCTTGTACGCCCCGGACTTGATCTGCTCGGCGTACTTCTTCTCCACCATCCCCTTCGCGTTGTCGAGGCGCTCTTTCACCACGTCGCACACCGCGACCACCTGCACCTCGTTGCGGCCGAGGAACCCGCCGAGGTGCCCCCGGCCCATCGTGCCGACGCCGATGAACCCGAGGTTGATCTTCTCGTTCGCGGCGAACGCCCGAGCCGTGCGCGTGAGAACGAGCGGGGCCGCTGCGCTCGCGGCACTGGCGGCCAAAAAGGTACGACGGGAGAGCATGGAGAGGACCCTTTGGAGGAGGAAAGGCCAGATGATAACCCAGGCGCGCGACGAGATCAAAGACAACCCGCCGCGGCCCCTCACTGACGGGGAGCAGGCAGCGGCAGTGCGTCAACGTGAGCGGAGCCAGCGCTTTTCTCCTCTCCATTTAGGATTTAGGGAGGGGCCGGGCCGGGGCCGCCTTTCGCGCGGGCACACCCTTGCCTTTCCCGCACCCGCCACAAGTGCGGTGTCTGAGGCACGGCGGCGAGCGCCGACGGGAAGACCTTCGCCAGCGCGGGCAGGGGCCGACTGATCCGGCTGTACCGGGCAGCGGGACAGGCCTCCGCCCTGCCCCGCTGCGGTAACGGGACGGGCCGGAAGCGTGTCCTACTTCAGGTACTTGTCGAACCAGTCGGCCAGGGTCTTGGCGTCGTTGGCGAACGCGGGACCGCCGTGCGCGGCGCCTTTACGAACCGCCAGTTCGCACGGGACGTTGTTTCCCTTCAGCTTCGCGATGATGAGTTCGGCTTGCTGAATCGGAACCAGCGTGTCGGCGTCGCCGTGGATGATGAGCGCCGGGGCCGAGTCCTTCGACGCGTGGTACACCGGCGAAATGGCTTTGCCGATTTCCTTGCGCCGCTCCTCGTCGGCGATGACGACGAGTTTGTTCGTGCCCTTCTCGCGCTCCCAGAAGTCGAACGGCGGGCGGAAGTTCCTGAGGGTGCCGCTCCCCAGCGCGATTTCGCCCTCCTTGCCGTAGTTGAGAAAGTCGGTGGGCGGGTAGAAGCACGCGACCGCCGCGACCTTCGAGGAGAACTGCTCGACCGGGTCTTTCGAGTCCCTGTTCGCGGGCCGCGGCGCGCACCCCTGCATGAGCGACAGGTGCCCGCCGGCGGACCCGCCCGCGATGCCCAGCTTCTCGGGGTCCACGTTGTACCTCTTGGCGTTCGCTTTGATGAACCGCACGGCCCGGTGCATGTCCTCGAGCACCTCGGGAACGGTGAACTTCGGCTGGCTGCCGTGAGTGACCGCGAACACCGTGTACCCGCGGTTCACGAACTCCTGGCCCGGCCCGATGCCGCCGGCCTTGTTCGACACCCACCCGCCGCTCACGCACCAGACGATGCCGCGGCCGTTGGCCCTCTCTTTGTACTTCGGCGCGAACACGTCCAGCGTCATCGCGAGGCCGAACTTGCGGCCGTAGATGACGTCGTCGGTGCGGGTGTAGTTGGCCTCTTGTGCGCGCCCGACGGGCGCGAGCGCGAGTGCCGCAACCGCGGCCAGCAAGCAGCGCGCGAGCATGAATCACCTCCGGGGGGACTGGGGGGCGGCGGGCGCCGGTAGCCGGCGGCTACTTCTTGTCGGCGGGCTTCTTGAGGAACGGGTTCGGGGGCAGGTCGATCTTCTTCACCGATTGCAGGTACTCGACCATCTTGTCGGCACCTTTGCCCGCGAGCTGCGCGTGGAAGTGCAGGCTGAACCCGTGCGGCCCCTTCGCGTCGATCAGCTTCGGCTGGAGCGTGAGGAACGCCTTCACCGCGTCCAGTTGGCCCATCATCACGGCGCAGAAGATGTCGATGCGCGCCCCGCGTTCGAGGAGCAGTTCGGCCATCGGGCGGTTGCCCATGTGCGACGCGGCCCCCAGCGCGCTCTCCCAGTCCCCGCCGCCCCAGTCCATGAACGCGTTCACCAGGGCCGGCTCGCGGTCGAGGAGTTTCGTGACCATCGCGATGTCGGTGTGCGCGAAGACGACGAAGTCCTGCACCATCAGCTTGCTGAGCTGCGGGCGCCGCCACGACGGGCTGAACCCGGGCTTCGGGTAGTCGCGCTCGAACGGGGCTTCCGTGGGCTTGGCGTGCGGCGGCGGCGCGGTGTCGGCACCGAGCGCCTCGCTCCCGAGAACGACGGTCGCGGCGGCGACCGTGAATGTGCGGCGGTCGATCGGTGAGGACATGCTGGGCGGCTCCTGTCGGCGCGGTGCCGCTTAGGATACTGCGTTCCGGCGCCGGGCGGCGCGAAAATGCGCGGCGGCGAGCCTCGCGGGGCGGTTTCGCCGCGCGAGCGCGCCTCACACCAGTGCGTCGCGGAGCACCTGCCCGTTGGGCACGAGCGGCACCGGGCGGTTGGTCCGGTCGGTCAGCGTCGTTTCCGGGTCGTAGCCGAGCAGGTGGTACGCGGTCGCGAGCAGGTCTTTGGGCGACACCGGGCGGTCCACCACCGTGCCGCCGATCTTGTCCGTCTTGCCGATCACGCGGCCGCGCGCGACCCCGCCGCCCGCGAGCAGCACGGTGTAGGCCTGCGCCCAGTGGTCGCGGCCCCCGCCCTTCGCGCTGTTGATCTTCGGCGTGCGGCCGTGTTCGCTCAGCACCATAACCAAAGTGTCGTCGAGCGTGCCCCTCTGGTCGAGGTCGGTGATCAGCCCGGCGAACCCGCGGTCGAAGCCCGGCATGAGCTCGTTCCTCATGCGCGGGTAGTGCTCCCAGTGCGTGTCCCACCCCGACCCCGCCAGCCCGAACTCGTCCCAGAACACCGTCACGAACTTGCTCCCGGCTTCCACCAACCTGCGCGCCGCGAGGCAACTCTGGCCGAACAGGAAGTGCCCGTAGTTCTCGCGCGACCTCGCCGGCTCGCGCCGCACGTCGAGCGCCTCACGAACCGCCGTCGAAGACATCAGCGAGTAGGCCATCTCGCGGAAGTGGTCCTTGCTCTCGGCGCCGTCGCGCGAGCGCCGGGCGTCTTCGAGTTGGTCGAGCAGCGACTTGCGGGCGCTGAGTCGGTCGAGTGTGAGGTCCGCACCCGGCTCGCCGCCCAGCGCGAAATGGGAATCGGGCGACGTGCCCGCGTACGGCTCGTCGAACTGGGTGGTGCGGCCGGCCAGCGTCTTCGTGATTTTCTTCGTCGCCGCGCCTTTGAAGGTCGCGTAATGCGGCGCGAACTGATTGCCGAGGAACGCGGGGTACGGGCCGGCGCGCTGCACCTCGCCGGTCCGCTGGCTGCTGAACGGGAACGGCAGCGCGATGTTGTCCGGGACCGGCTTCCTCGCGCCCGCGGGGTTCCCGCGCTGCTCCAGGTGCGCGACCGCGGAGCCGATGAACGGCCAGTGCCGGCTGTCGTGCGGGGCCAGCTCGACGGGCGCGTCGATCTCGGGAATCGCGGTGGTCGCGTAGGCCACCCCGTGCAGCGGGTACTTGTGCGTCACCGACCGCACCACGGTCACGTTGTGCATCACCTTGCTGGTGTGCGGCAGCAGCTCGCACACGTCGCACCCCGGCAGCGTGCTCCTGACGGACCCCAGTTCGCCGCGAACCTCGGCCGGGGCGTCCGGCTTCTGGTCCGCGAGTTCGAGCTGGCTCGGGGAGCCGTACAGGAAGAGGAGAATGCAGGACTTCGCGCGGCCGAAGTGGGGGTCCCTTTTGACCGAAGGTGCCGGCGCGGCCTGCGCGCGGAGGAACGCAGGGAGCGTCAGCCCGAGCGCGGCGCCCGCGGCGAGCAGGTCGCGGCGGGTGACGCCGTTGCACAGGCGCTTGGGGTTGCCGAGAACTCGCAGCATTGAGGCGGCCCTTCGACCGCGAGCGGCGGGCCGCCGGCGGGAGCTTTTCATGATGCCCCGGCGCGGCACCGGGAGCAAGAGAAATGGCGCCACCGGGCACCGGGAGTCGCGCATTTCCGCATTCCCCCCTTGCTTCCACACAGGCCGGGCGCAAGAATAATGGCGACAACCACACCAACGATGCACCGGCTCTGGGCCGCCCGCGTCGGGGTGTCGGGGGGCCGACCCCCGCAACCCCCCCCACTTGTGGGGGAGAGCCCCAACAAACCATACGGGAGCACTCCTCCAA
>JBJSXS010000536.1:0-5734 GCA_046086545.1 Gemmata sp. | reverse complement strand
GCGCCGCGTGGTGGCCGCGTTCCTGTGGCTCGCGTCGCAGGACCCGCTCCCGCAGTGGCTCATGGGGCGGCTGCCCGCGATACAGAGCTACCTCGAAACGCACGACAGCTCGCTGCCGGTACGCGCCGCGTGGCTTGCTGGGTTCCGCCTCGCGCAGCTCGCGGGGGCCGACGTGCTGGGCCTCGCGCGTGTCCGCGACCGGCTCCTCAATCGCCTGCTGGAGCAAGGGCTTCAGCCCGAGCGCGACCTGCCGATGTTCCTCCGCGTCGCGGGGATGAAAGACTCCGAGCGGTTGCGCGTCGCGCAAGACAAGGCGATGGAGTTGCACGGCGCGATCCGCAAATGGCTCGATCACAACGCTTCCGCGCAGAAGAACGAGCACATCAAGGCGAACCACCCTCTGGTGGATCTCCTCTTCGCATTCGCAATGGCAAAGTTGGGCGAGACGCTTCAAGCGAAGAAGTTGATCCAAGACGCACGGAAGGTGCTGGAGAAGCCAGTCGAGGCCGGTAGTAGTCCGCAGGCGGACGTCAAAAACTTTCTGTACAAGGCGTTCAAGTTCCGGGTCGAGCAGGTGCTGGCGGGTAAGCCCCACACTGGGCAAATGTCGGAGGAAGTCCTCAACGAATTAGAAGAGATCGCCAAGAAGGCCAAATCGAGCACATTAAAAGACTCGTACACGTTGGCGAAGTACGTCGTGGACCGCATGCGCGAGCAGTCGCGCATCCTTGAACCGCAAGAGCGGCTTGACCCGTACAGCTACTGGACCTCCTCTAGCGACCCGCTGAGAAAGGAACTCGCGGACCTGCATGCGGTTAAGGACACCAACAAGCTCGCGGATCGCATCCGCAAGCTCTACAAGGAGGGCGTGAGCGGGAGGGCGCTCAAGGAGGTACAGTTTCATGTGCTGCACGGGGCGATGCCGCTCGCGGCGCGCGTGGGCGAGCAGTTCACAGTCGAACTGCTGTCGCTGGTCCCGGAAGCCCTAAAGAGCACCGGCAGCGCCGACGCGTCGTTCGCCCTGCCGAATCAGCCGGGCGAGTTGCTCGAGCGCGCGATGTTCAACGCCGGGCACTTTAACCGCGACGATATTGTGAAGCTGTTGGTTGACGATTTCATTACACTCGTCCAATCGAAGACGCTGGAGAAGCGGTGCGAGCTCATCAACGTGGTCGCCGGCCAGTGCATGAGGAGCCTCAAGAAGCTCGGACTTTCAAACGAAATCGACCGGTTCCTGACTAAGCTGCACAGCGAGATTCTGGGCGGCGCAAGCGCAGAGGAATTACGGAAGAAGCACCAGGCGAAACCGGAGACTTGGGCCACAATACAGCAAACACTGCTCACCCTCGCCGGCGGCTGGCTGCACTTCGGGCGCCAGGACCGCGCGCAGCCGATCCTCGACATGGCCCGTAACGAACTGCTCGGCATGAACACGGTGTCGCTCCAATCGAAAGACTACACTGCGCTGGCCCGCGCCTACGTGACGGCGCTGGGGCAAGGCCCGTCCGAGAGCGGGATGATCCGGATGCTCGAACTGTTCAGGAAGATGTCGCCAAAGAGCATGAACAACACGTGGACCAGCGCCCAGTACTACTCGCGGTTACACTTGAACTTGGTGGAAGACGTGATTCGCGCCTTGGTGAACGATGACGCGGCGTTCGGGCCATCGGGCCGCCGCTGGCTCGACGACGACGAGTATCTGGTGCGCCGCCGCATCCATAATGACATGAAGCGTAACCTGGAGAAGAACAACCTTTAGCCCGCCGTGCGGGGTCTAGACTCACTGTATGCCCGCGCTGTTCGTCCCGAATGCCGACGCGCTCCGACTCGTGCTCGCCAGCGGGCTGGTGCCGGCCGCGCTGACCGCCGCGCCGGTGCGCGCCGGGCGTGACGACCACGGGCGCATCTGGCTGCACCTGGACGAGTTGCCCGGGCGCGAGACGCTCGCCGCGCTCGGGCGCCTCGGCGTTGTCGCCGTCGGTGCTCCCGGGGCGCCCACTCACGTCACCCGGTGCTGGGCCGAACTGCTGCCGCTCCGCCGGACCGAACCGTCGCCGGGACCGTTGCTGTTCGACGTACCCGACAAGCACCTCGCCGCATTCGTCGCCCGGCTGCGAAGACTCCACGCCGGCCCGGTAGGGGTGCGCCTACTTCCAGACCCACACGCGGGCCGCGCCTGGGTCGTCACCGCGGCCCCGCCGGCCGTCGTGCTGTTGTGGGCCGAGGAACCGGACTCGACGGTCCGCGTGTACTGCCACAGATCACCGCACGTGTGGGTGCGGCGCGGCTGGGGGCACCCGCTGCCGGACCAACTCACGGTACCGCCCGGGTGCGTGTTGCTGTGCGAGCCGGACAGTGGGGTGACTGCGCTCCCCGCCCCAACGCCCCTGCCCCTCGAAGACGAGTTCCACATCGCGCCCCGCGCGGCGAGTGAACGCTCCGCACCGGCCCCGCCCAGCGTTCAGGTGCGGTTCCGACTCGCGCGGGACCAGGGGAGTGGGGCCGAATCGCTCTGGGTGCTCGCGGCTCCGGAGCTGGAGAGCTTTCAAGAGTTTTGCCGGGGCGCGGACGAGAAGCTGCTCCGCCGGTTCGAGGTAGCGACCGCCACACACGGGGCCGAGGCGCGCCTGGTGGTGAGGCGCGCGATTGACGCGGACGACTCGCTGTTACCGGTCGCGACCGGCGGGTACTGCGCCGACGGGCGACTGCCGGCGCTGTTCGTACCCGCGGGATTCGCCCTGCGCCCGCAGGTCCGCGCGGCCGTCGTCGCACGCGAACTCGAACTCGCCGAAGGACGGCTGACGTGGCTCGAACCGACCGCCGACGGGTTCGCGCCCCATTCGGTCGCGGCCGCGGCGTTCCGGCCGCTCTCGGACCTCATCGATTACTGCGGGGAGCCGGCGACCGCGCTTACTGCACTGCACGTACCGGCCGACCCGTTCCCGCTGAGTCGATTCGCGCTGCGTCCCGAACCCACTCTGGAACTGGAGGTCGAGCCGGAGATAGAACTGGCCGCCCCCACAGTACCGGGCCGCGTCGAGGGGGAACCCGGCTGGGTCACGAAGTCCGTCGGGTGGGTGGTGCGGTGGGTGTGTGAGCGCGCCAGACACGAGGCCGACCTGCCGGCGAGTGCGACCGCAGAGTACCCGCCGCGAGCGGCGCCCGCGCCGACCGGCGAGCCGGCGCGGGTGGAACGGAAGCTGACTACGGCCGACGCCCTTTTGCACGGCCGCGACCGCGCCGCCCGGCGGAACGAGCTGGAGAGCCGGTTGGTTTCCGACTTCCGGAAACTCGGCCCGGGGGAGCGCGGCGCGCGGTGGGCGGAACTGGCGTCGGTGTACGCCGCGACCGGGCATGTGCAGGACGCGGCCGTCTGCTGGCTGAACGCGGTGTGGGAGTGCGCGGCGCCGCAGCCGGAGTGGCTAGACCGGTGGGCCGAGGCCGAGTGCCTCGCGGCCCGGCGCGGCGACCGCTCCACCGACCTCGACCGGTGGCTGGCCGAGCCCGGGCGCGCCGGCACCGGGCGCGTGGTCGCCGCACTCACGGCGCGGGCCGGTTTCCGACCCGAGCCGCCCCCGGGCCTCGTCGCCGCTCTGCCTCAGGTTCTGGGGGTGCTGGAGCAGCACCTCGACGACGTTCCCGTTCGGGGGGCGTGGCTGGCCCGGTTGGCGGTGGCGCGGGCGTGCGGCGGAGACGCGCTCGGGCTGGCCCGGTGGCACGACCGGCTGCTGCACCGGTTGCACGACCGCGGGCCGGGACTGGATTTGGACGAACCGTCGTTCCTTCGGTTCCACGGGAGCGCGACCGCCGACCGGTTCATGACCGCGCGCGAGTGGCTGGTGCGCGTCAAGGAACCGGTCCTCGCATGGGTCCAGCGGCACGGCGGCAGCGCGCGGATGCAGTGGTCCGGGTTGGAGGGCGAGACCGAAGCGACCGCGGCCTACGCACAGTTCATGCTCGCCTGGGGGCTCGGCGCGCTGGGCGAGCGCGCGACGGCCCGCGACTGGTCCGCCCGCGCACGAAAAACGCTGGCACGGGCGGGCGGGCCGCGCGCCGACCCGGCCGCGCACGCGCTACTGGGCGACCTGTTCCTCCGCCGCGTGAAGGACGCGCACGAGGGCGGCGCGCCGAAGCCCGGGTTACCGCCCGACCTGCAAGACCGGCTCGACAAGCTGCCCGAGTTCGCGCGGTACTCGGTGGACCGACTCCGCGAGCACTCGCGCATCCTCCAGCCGATGGGCCCGGCGCGGCCGTACCGCGGGCTGGACCTGAAACCGTTTTGGGGCACCGACCAGCTGGGCGACCGGCTGTCGGTGTTCACCCGCCTTGACCCCGCGGAACTGAACGACGAGGCCCGCGCGCTTATCGCACTGGCGGCCGCCGAGCCGACCACGGGGACCGTGCCCCGAATCACGTTCGCGCTCCTCGAAGTCGCCCCGTGGCTCGAGGCACCCGCCCTGGCGGAGCTACTCGACCTTGTGCCCGCGGGCCTCGACTGGCTGGAGGCGTGGGCGCAGTGCGGGCGCTGGACCGATGCGGATCGCCCGGAGCGGGTCACGCGGTTCCAGGGGCGCATGATCGGCGCCGCGCTGGCGGTGGCGCCCGACGCGGCCCGGGCCGGCCCCCTGCTGCGGCACCTCGCGCAAGGGGCCGCCGCGACACACCTGCTGGCGGGGACGACGGCCGCGGCCCCGCAGGTGTTCAGAGCGGCCCGGCGACACGGGCTGGCGGCCGACGCGGGGGCGCTGATGCGGGTTCTCGACCCCGCCCGCGGCCAGTGGGGCAACGAGCCGCTGACGGCGGAGCGCGTGGGGCTGGCGGTGGGGTGGTTCGCGGCAGGCGAGGAGGACGCCGGGAACCGCATCCTCAACGCGGCCCGCGAGCGACTGTTCCTGGCCGCCCCGCCCGGCGCGCGGGACCGGACCGGGGTCGCGCTGGCCTACGCGGAAGCACTCGGGTTCGCACCGGCGGGAATCGCGCTCGGCCGCCTCGAAGAACTGTTCCAGCGGCTCGAACGCGTCGCGGTCAGCGGTTCCACGAACTGCTACTTCACCCTGCAACCGCTCCGCCTGATCGACACCGTGGTTCGGTCGGTCGTGACTGACGAGTTCACCCTCGGGGCCGCGGTCCGCACGTGGCTGGACGAGGACGAATTCCTGATCCGCCGACGCATCCATCAGGACATGACGGTGCTGCTGCGCCAAGACGGGTCGTAGTCGGACGCGGGGGCTGGGTCGGCTCAGTTCTTCGGCTTCGGGTCGCACATGTCGCCGCTGGTCCGCTGACGGCCAACGGCGTTCGCGTCCTCGGGCGGCGTCACGTTCGGCGGTTCCAGCGAGTACTACTTGACCCGTGCGGCACGACTCTTGTCCGTGACGCACTTGAACTCAAGATCGCGCCGCTCGACCACCTTCGGGCTGGCCCGCCCGTCGCCCTCGAGCGCACAGGTGAGTTGTGGCTCTTCGGTCGGCACCGCAGTCGAATGGTCCGGACACATGTGGTACCCCCTGACCAACGTCTTGGTGAGGACCTCATCTCGTGCTCGGGCGTCATTTGCGGAGCGATGAACCGGCCCCGAAGACCTCGCAAGTGTGTGCGTGCCCGTACTTCTTCTCGCTGTCCGACAGTTTGGGGTACGCGTCGTCGGGAATGAGTTACTCAAACCCGATGAGCTTAGGTTTCCCGGCGCCTTCGAACGGCGTGTAGTAGAACAAGTTGCCCCCGACACCCTGTG
>JBJSXS010000535.1:0-2987 GCA_046086545.1 Gemmata sp. | reverse complement strand
GCGGTGTTCGCGCTGATCGCGCTCTACTGTGGTGCGAACGTCGCGTACAACCTCGTGCTCCCGCGTGAGGCGATCGTCGCGAAGGACGCGAGCGGGCAACTCTCGTCGACACCCGTCGCGACCGAGTTTTGTGGGGCGTTGCTCGGTCCGGTGGGCGTGATCCTCGCGTCCGCGATCGTGATGACGAGCGTGTTCGGCGCGCTGAACGGGAACCTCCTCGTCGGCCCGCGTCTGCTGTACGCCATGGGGCAGGACCGGCTCGCGTCGGCGCGGTTCGCGAAACTGCACCCGCGGTACCGCACGCCCGCCCTTGCGATCGTCACGATGGCCGGCTGGTCGGCTCTGCTGGTGCTGTGCGTGGGCGCGCTGACGCAGTACACGGTCGTCATCCCGCTCGGGTTCACGGACATCAGCGTGGACGTTCGCGGGAAGTCGCCGTTCGACATCATGACCGATTTCGTGATATTCGGCTCGGTCACGTTCGAGACGCTCGCGGTCGCGACCATCTTCGTGTTTCGAAGGCGTACCCCGGTGACGCCCGAGAACCGGCCGTACAAGTGCTGGGGCTACCCGGCGGTGCCGGTGCTGTACATCGCGATCATGGGGCTGGTGCTGCTGAACTATTTCGTGAACCCCGTGTCGCGCGTGGAGGCGTTCGTGGGGATGGGCTTCATCGCGAGCGGGGCGGTGGTGTACGCGTTGTTCTTCCGGGGCCGTCCGGCGTGAGGTGGAGCGAGCAACCGGACAGCGACAGGTTGCGCTCCTGCGCGGGGCAACAGGTCGCGTTCGCGGAGCGGGCCGACTTGACGGGCTCGAACGCCGCCGATGCGTCGCTGCTCCCGGCCCTGGAGGCCGTCTTACGGCGCGCGGAACCTGCTCGGCCCGCGGCCCATGTTTGTGTACATGCTTCGGTACCGTCCCTTCGCGGGCCGCCCGATTGTGCGACCAACGGAACGACGAGCCGCGCGGCCGTCACGAATAATTGCGCCGCCGGTAATGCGCTGCAGCTGAGCCTGCCTGCTTCTTACGCACGTGAGCGGGCACGGCGATTGGGACCGGTCCGCGCATTTCTCACCTCGAATCCGCACCGGTTTTGACGTTTTCGGATGGGTTTACGAGTGGAATTGGCTCGTGCCGATTCTGGCGTATCAGGCCCAGACCCTTCCCTGCTGTGAGGGGTGTAGCCCGCGAGAGCGGGGTTAGTGTTGCCCGGCTAGACGTTGGTCGTCCACAGAGCCGCAGGGAAGGGCCGGGGGTAGGTCAGAGCGAAGCTAGCGGGGCGCTGTAGGCGTCACTTCTTTTTCTTCTTGCCCTTCTCGTCGGTCTTCTCGACCTTCTTCACCGCGGGCCTGGGCTTTTCCGGGGCGCTTGCACCGGCGGCCGGTGCCACCACGAACCCCGCGGCCTTCAGGGGGGCGACCAACTGGTCGGCCTCGGTACGAGCCTCGGCGCTGTCCACGTGGGCAAGCGCGATAACCGCGTACCAGTACCGCTCCCGGTCGCGCGGGGAGAGCGTGTCGGGGTCGGCCCCGGCCTCGCGGCCCAACTCAGGGTCGTAACGCAGCGTCTTGAGCACGGACGCCAGTTCGCGCCAGGTGACGCCGGCCGACACCTTCGTGCCGTCGGACTTGGTCACGGTGCGGCCGATGGCGATGTGCAGCAGTCCGCGGAACTTGCCCGTCGCCAGACCGGCCGTGCGCACCGCTTCGAGCAACTCGCGCATGGTGTCCATTCTGTGACCTCGGATCGGCCCCTCGACCGGGTCTTGCTCCGGCACCGTGATCCGGGCGACACCCGGAACGACACTCGGCGGTAAAGTCGGATGCAAATCGCCCATTTTACCAGTCCACCAATTTTATACCCAAATGTTCTATCTCACCTCATCTTTTCGACTTCTCTTCGGGGGAATGTTGAAGCGGCCTCGGTGAAACCTCGGCCCGGGCCGCCGGGCTCGCGTTACAACCGGTGGCCCTGGGGCGGGTTACTCGCCCAACGCGGCCTTGAGCAGTCGCGCGGCCTGTTCTGGGTCGTCCGCGGTCGCGACGGCGGAACTGACCGCCACTCGGCGCGCACCCGCACTCACGACCGCGCGAACGTTTGCCGTTCCGATGCCGCCGAGCGCGAACGCGGGCAGCGAGGTTTCCGCGCTCGCGGCGCGCACAAAATCAAGGCCCGGAAACTGGTCGAATTGCTTGGTCTTCGAGGGAAACGTGGGGCCGATGCCGACGTAATCGGCGCCGTCCAGAACCGCTCGGCGAAGCTGCTCGAGCGAGTGCGTACTCACGCCGATGATCATGTCCGCGCCGGTGACGCGCCGGGCGTCCTTCACGCTCATGTCGTCCTGCCCCAGGTGAACGCCGTCCGCTTCGACGAGGCGCGCCACGTCGGGCCGGTCGTTCACGACGAACAGCGTGCCCGTCTCACGCGTCCAGGTGCGCACCTGGCGCGCGAGGTCGATCAGCTCGCGGTCGGGCAACTCCTTTTCACGCAACTGAATCACGTCCGCCCCGCCGCGTGCGGCCTCGCGAACCGTCCAGTCGAGCGACGCGACGCACTGGGAACGCGTCAGCAAAACGTAGAGGTTCGCGTCTCGTAGCCTTTCCCGACTCGCAGCGCCGAGCGAGATGGAGCGTTCGAGCGTGTACGCGCGATACCGCGCGGCCTCCAGTTCGCGCCCGAGGTCGGGGCCGAACACCTTGCCGAACTCTTCCAGCGACCGCAGCGACTCTTGCAGGCGCTTGAGGTTCACGAACGCCACGTGCGCCGGTGAACTGCGCTCGTACTCGGCGCCCGCGGTCGCGGTGGTGCCCACGTCGCGCAGCGTCTCTCGCGCGGCAAGGAGCAGGCGGGAGGGCAGCTTTCCCGCCGCGGACGCGAGCCCGTGCCGCAGTTCCTTCACCTGCTGCGTCAGGAACCGGTCGTCCAGCACGAACCGGCAGTAGTCCTCCAGCACGCGGGCCGCCTCGCGGGCGCGGTTGAAGTTCGCG
>JBJSXS010000534.1:0-2412 GCA_046086545.1 Gemmata sp. | reverse complement strand
CGGCTTCATGTCGAACGTGTCCAGGTGCGACGCGCCGCCGGCCAGCCAGACGTTGACGACCGACCGCTTGCGGTACGCGGAGTCGAGCGAGGCGAGCGCGTCGGCTCGCAAGAAGTCGGTGAGGGCCAGGCCGCAGACCGACGCGGCCCCCATCCGCAGGAGCTCGCGCCGGTGGGGGCCGGCTTTGGTAGCTTCGATTCGAGCCATGGTGTTCCAGCCGATCTGAAGTTCGGGGGCGCGAATTCCTCGCGAGGCACTCGCGAGGAATGACGACGAAGGAGTTCGAGGCGGGCACGCGTGACCGACGGTTGCCGGTCGCGCGGGTGTCGGCGGGGGCTCACAGCAGTTCGCGGATCGGCTGGCCGGCCGGCAGGATCGGGACGGGGCGCTTCTGCGGGTCGTAGAGGAAGGCGTGCGGGTCGATGTCCAGGTGCTTGTAGACGGTGGCCCACAGGTCCTCGGGCGCCAGCCGGTTCTCGTGCGGGTGCGTACCCAGCTTGTCGGTCGAGCCGACCACCTGCCCCATCCTCAGGCCGCCGCCGGACACCAGGACCGACATCGACTGCGGCCAGTGCTCGCGCCCGAGTCGCATGCCCTTCGCCCCGCCGTCGGCCTTGCTGATCCGCGGCGACCGCCCGAACTCGCCCGTCACCACCAGGAGCACCTTCTTCGTCAGCCCGCGGTCGTGCAGGTCCTCGACGAGCGCCGTGATGACCTTGTCGTACACCGGCAGCCGCAGCCGCATGTCCACGAAGTTGTCGTGGTTGACCGCGTGCGTGTCCCAGTTGTAGAAGCACCCGTTGATGTGCGGGTTCTCCAGCACCACCGTCACGAAGCTGCACCCGGCTTCCACCAGCCGCCGGGCCATGAGCGCCCGCTGGCCCCACGCGTTCATCCCGTACCGCTCGCGCACCGCGGCCGGCTCCCTGGACAGGTCGAACGCGGCCCGGGCCTGCGTGCTGGTGAGCATGTCGAACGCCCGCGCGTAGTGCCCGCCCATCGTCTTGAGCGCGGGGTTCGTGTCCGCCTCGCGGCGCACGCCCTCGATGCCCCGAAGGAGCGTGAACCGGTCATCCAGTCGGAGCGCCATCTCCTCGCTGACGCCGACGTTCTTCACCTGGAAGTTCGGCTTGCTCGGGTCGCCGTCCACCATGAACGGGGTATACCCGTGGCCGAGCCACGCCGCCCCCTGGGCGTACGTGTCCACTCCCGCCCGGCCGCCGTCCACCGCCGAGACGCAGTTGGGCAGCCCGAGCTTGAGCTTCTCGCGCATCTTGGCGACGACCGTGCAGACGGCCGGCGAGTCGTTCACGGTCTCCGTGGGCGTGTTGGGGACGCGCCCGGTCATCACCCGCTTGGACCCGCCGCCGTGGTCGTTGAACGTGTGCGCGATGCTGCGGATCACGGTGTACTTGTCCGCGCACTTGGCGTGCAGCGGCATCAGCTCGCACACGTCGAGGCCCCGGACGTTCGTCCGGATCGGCTGGAACGGCCCGCGGTACTCGTCGGGCGCGTCCGGCTTCATGTCGTACATGTCCAGGTGTGGCGGCCCGCCGGCCAGCCACACGAACAGGACCGCCGTGTCCGGGGCGGCGCCCGGCTTGCCCTCGGCGGCGCGGACGCGCATCGCGTCGCCCAGGCTCAGCCCGGCGACGCCGAGCGTGCCCGCGGTGAGGAACGACCGCCGGGACACCGGCCCGGCACAGGGGTTGACGCCCATTCGGAGTCTCCAACGAAGAAGGCTTGTACCGGGTGTGAGACTAATCACTGACTCAAGAACCAGCCGGAAGAAGGCACGTCGCCTGAATGACAGCAAGAAATTCTGACAGCATCGGATCGTGCCACAATTGCTGACAAACACTGTTCGAGCCCGTGCTCGCTTGTGACGCACAACAGCTTATTTGCTCTCTGGCTTCTGGAACTTTGACGGAAGGACTATCTTCTCATTCGCGCGCAGCCGAGCCGCGTGCACCTCGGAAAGGTCGGTCAATCCGGTAAGCCGAATCGGCCGACTGCCTTTGTACTCCGCGAATACTTGCACCACTCCGTCGGAGATCGTCTGCACTTTGGACAGGTTGAGGAACCCATCGTTCGATTTCAGCAGCGTTGCAGTCAACGGCACGGATGTCAACTTCGTCAGCCCGTTGAGCAACATCGTCGAGCCGTGGTGGGAGAGCGCCTCGGCGACTTCGTCGGAGACCTCCGTCAGACCGAAGAGCGTGAATTTGCTGCGGTGCTTCGCCAGTTCGACGGCGACTTCTCGCGAAAGGGTGCGAAGCCCGTTGAGCGTGAGCTTGCCTCGGAACTGGGCGAGCTCCCTGGCCGCTTCCACGGATATCTTTTCCAGGGAGTTGAGGGCGAGCATCCCTTTCGGGCGCGCGGCCAGCGCTCTGGCGACTTCCGGCGTGATGG
>JBJSXS010000533.1:0-2185 GCA_046086545.1 Gemmata sp. | reverse complement strand
GTGTCGAGGTACACGTCGAGCTTCTCGCGATCCATCGAGGGTAACTCGTCCCGCACCCGTTTGATGTCGGAGCGGCACCAGTCGAGCAGCTTGTTCCGCGCCTGAAACGCACGGCCCGCGTCCCCGTCCGCGACGCTGCCGAAGAGCATCCGGTAGGCGAGGTCCGGTTGACAGACCATGGGGGTCGGTCGGCGTGGGCCACCGGCCGAGACGGAGTTGGCGAACACCGTGTCCGCCGAGGGCGGGACGCACAGCCCGAGCACCGGAATGATGCTCTGCTGGGCGGAGCCGAGGGCGTGGTCGACGGTCTGACCGGCCACCCCGCGGCGCCAGTTGAAGCAGCCGAGCCCGCCGTAGCCCTTGCCGTGGTCGCCGCCGCCGGAGATCTTGTGCGAGAGGTTCTGGATGATCCCCAGCCGCTTCTTGAACGGCGCGAGCGGCGCGATGGCCTCCGGCAGTTCGAGGTCCGCGAGCGGCAGGTCGATCAGCCGGTCGCCCTTGCCCCTCTCGACCCCTTTCGGCTGGACGTGGTGCGGATAGAGGCCGTTGCTCTCCATGAAGAAGATGAACCGCTTCGGCGGCGCCTGCCCGGCCTCCTCGGCCGCGAGCCGCTGCAGGAACGGCTGGAGCGCGACCGCCCCGGCCCCGAGCGTGACGCCCTTGAGCGCCGTGCGCCGGTCGAGCCGGCCCGGCGTGACCATCTTCAGTGCCGTTTGATGGACATTCATGGTTTGGCTCCTGCGGGGGAATTCGGAACGGTGCGGTAGAGGAAGGACTCAGACGACAGCAGCGACACCAGCAACTCCTTGAAACTGCCGTCGCCGTCGAGGTACGCCTTCTCGGCCTCCTGGAGTGTGACCGCGTCGCCGGGGGGCTCGTTGCGGCCCAGGAAGTAGCGGAAGGCGTGGCGGATGAACACCTGCCGCACGCGGCCCGAATCGGCCAAGCGGCGCAGCATCTCCGGGGCGTCTCGAACCGGGCCGTCGAGCGCCGGGTCGCCGCTGTGGCGGATGAACCCGGTCGGGTCCAGAGGGGCTTCGCGGTACACCTTCGCGTTGCGGTCCTTCCGCACCCGTACCGCCTCCGCGGTGGCCTCCACGTCGAGTACCGTTTCGGTCACGCGGGGGAAGCCGTAGTGGGTGGCGTCCTCGAACGGCAGTCCGAGTTCGTCCATGCGGTAGTGGCACTTCCAGCACTGGGCCTCGCGCGTCACCATCTGCCGCTGCCGCAGGGTGCGGTGCGGGTCGTCGGGGATCATGGCGGCCACGTTGATCGGCAGGTCCGGCACGCGCCCGCCCAGGAGGTGCTCGCGCACCCATCGGCCGCGGCGGACGATGTCGTTGTGGAAGTTCGTGGACCACGCCACCTGCCAACCCGGCTGCATGAGCACGCCGATGCGGCCCGGGTTCACCTTCCCCCGGTTCTCGTCGATACCGGGAGGCAGACGGCGGAAGGCCGGGAAGTTCGGGCCGAACTGCTCCTCGTTGCCGCGGCCGGGGAACGATTCCTTCGTCGTCAGCAACTCCTTGAGGACGTCGCGGTCTTGCCCGAGGACGCGCAGGACCAGGGCGTCGGTGTCCGCGACGTACCCCCGCGGGTTGTAGTAGACGCCGCGGCGCTGCAAATAATCCGGCAGCGGATCCTTGAACACCTCGGGCGCGCGGTAATAGTCGAAGTACTCGCGGAAGAACCACAGCACCCGGGACTTCTCGAACTTCGGGTCATCGAGGATCCGCCGCACGGCCTCGGCGACTTCCGCGCGCGTGGTCAGCTTGCCCTGGGCGGCGGCCGAGAGCAGGCCGAGGTCGCGCTTGTCCGAAAGCGCAAGGCTGACCGCTAATGCGGCCTCTCGCGGCGACAGCATTTTGACGTCCGGGCGGACCTCGGCGCCCAGGCCGACCTCGAACCGGAGGATCGCCTCGGGCGTCATCAGGGGGGCCATGAGGACCGTCCTGCCGGCGATGGCACAATCCCCGTCCCTGCAGATGTCCTCGTACAGCGCGACGACGCTGGCGAGTTCCTTGACGTTCGGCGGTCGGGCGACGGCGAGTTGGTACTGTTGGCGGACAGCCTTCTCCAACTCCTCCTTGTTCGCCTTGACGCCCGGGTGCAAGAGCGGGGCGAGGACGCCATTCCCCTGGCGCACCCGAACGCCCTTCTTGAGCCGGTCCTGCTCCGCCGGCGT
>JBJSXS010000532.1:0-3085 GCA_046086545.1 Gemmata sp. | reverse complement strand
GTGGCGGGAGTGAGCCCCTCGCGACGAAGTCGCGAGGGGCTCGTGCGCAGTACCCCGTGAAGGAGTCGAACCTTCCAGCCGGGCTTCGTAGACCCAGCACCGCGCCGTCGGACGGGGCAATCAGAACCAGAGGGCCGGGTGGGAATCGAACCCACTACACGCGGGCTAACAACCCGCCGCTATTCCGTATCAGCTTCCGACCCGAATCGAACAGTACACCATGCTGGAGTCGAACCAGCCAACCGGGCTTCGGAGGCCCAGTGCCGCGCCGTCGGATGGTGCGTCAGTCGGGGAGACAGGAGTCGAACCTGCGGTCTCCGGCTTCCGACGCCGGCGGCCACTCCACCTGGCCCACTCCCCGAAGTTGCCCGCGCGAGTCCCGGAAGCGGTTGAAGTTACGACCGGATTTGCACCGGCAACTTCCAGTTCCCAAAACTGGCGCCCTACCATTGGGCGTACGTGTGTTCGCCCCTGGTATCGGGCGCGGGCAGAGCGTTCGGCGGGACTCGAACCCGCGCACCCTGGTTGGGAACCAGGCAGGCTGCCGCTGACCTCACGAACGCTTCCTCGAACGGTCCCGGCGGCCGGGGTCCAACCGGCTCCTCCGCGTTTTCGGCACGGCGCTTCAACCGTGTTAGCTTCACCGGGAACGGACCTCACCCTCCCAGTGCCCCGCCAGGGGATCGAACCCTGCGTCTGCCGGTTAAAAGCCGGCGGCTTCGCCGTTGAAGCGTGCGGGGCAGCGCCCAGGTTCCGGGGGCTGGAATCGAACCAGCGACAGCCACCTTCAAAGGGTGGCATCCGTACCAGCACGGAATCCCCCGGAGCGAACGCGGCCCCTTTGGGGCCGACGCCCGGCGTGTCTGTCACACCAAGTTGCCGGGGCTGGAATCGAACCAGCGTCCTCCACCTTCAGAGGGTGGCTTCAGTGCCAGCACTGAATCCCCGGCAGACCCGTCGTCGAGCAGCGGTGGTAGGACTCGAACCCACACAGTGCCCTTAACAGGGCGCCGCCTTACCATTCGGCTCCACACCGCTGCGGGTCGGGCGCGCGGGCGCAAAAAGCCCGTCGGCCCTGAGGTTCCCTTGCGGAGACCCCAGGGCCGACGGGTGCTGAACCCTCTCGGTCGGTGGCGTCATCCGGTCGGGATGAGAATCGGATTGCGGCGCTGGGCGGGCCGATTAAACGGCCCGAACCCGCCGGTCCGCCCGCGCTGAACGCGCGGCTGCGGTCGTTGGGTGTTTCGCGGCTGTTTGATGAACCCGGTCATGGCTCGCTCACATCACTTGTGGTCGGTCTCAGGTGTAGACGCGGCGCGCCCCGCGATGGTTCGCGGGGCGCACCGATTTATTTCGGATTCGCTCCGCTCGCCACCGGCGCCCGCCCGCGGTCGCCCTCGGCGCCCCGAACCCGCCCGCCGCCGCACTCAGAATCAGCTTGTGGGTCGTCGTTGTCTCGATCCCGACGCGGAGTCGGGACCTTGGGGCGTGCCCCGGCGGTTTTCTTCAGCCGCCGGTTGCCCTCAAGTGACGGTCCCGAACTGCCGACTTGCCCTAAGCTCGCGTTGTTCGGAAGCACCAAGACGCGTAAGTTGAGAGGACTGCGATGTACGAAGAAGGGAGCGGGAGCGCGGAATTAATCGCCGCCCGGGGGGATCAGGGAGACGTGACCTGGACCCCGCTGCCCGCAGTCGGAAGGATGCCGCGGATGACGCGCGCGCCGCTGTACCCGTTACGGTTCGACCCGATCTTCACTGCCAACCTGTGGGGCGGCCGGCGGCTGCCCGCGTACCTGAACCGCCCGGCCCCGCACGCCGACCCGATTGGTGAAGCCTGGGTGCTGAGCGACGTGGACGGGAGCCCGAGCCGCGTCGCCGCCGGCCCGCTCGCCGGCCTCACCTTGCGCGACCTGCTCGCCGCCGACCCCGCACGCGTCCTCGGGGCCGCGAAGGCGCCCCAGGGCCGGTTCCCGCTCTTGCTCAAGTTCCTCGACGCGCGGCACGAGCTGTCGGTGCAGGTGCACCCGAACGACGCGCGGGCCGCGCTGCTCGGGCCGGGGAAGTTCGGCAAGACGGAAGCGTGGGTCGTCCTCGAGCGCGATTCCGCGACCAGCAAGCTGTACGCCGGCTTTACCGAGGGCGTGTGCGCGGCCGACTTCCGCGCCGCGCTGGCCAACAAGACCGCACCGCGGACGCTCCACAGCTTCACCCCGGAGCCGGGCGACTGCGTGTTCCTGGAGGCCGGAACGGTCCACGCCATCGGCGCGAACCTGCTCCTCTTCGAGGTGCAGCAGACGAGCGACATCACCTACCGGCTGTACGACTGGGACCGGGTGGACGCGAAGACCGGGCGGCCGCGGCAGCTCCACATCGACGAGGGGCTGGCGTGCGCGGACTTCGGCCGCGGCCCGTGCCGCGCGGTCGCCCCGCCCCTCGTGGTCGCGGACGGCGTGCGCCGCGAGGCGCTGGTGTCGTGCGGGCACTTCACGCTCGACCGGCTGACGGGCGCGGGGCCCTTCCGCGTCGGCGCCCCGGGCGAGTGCCGCGCGGTCGTGTGTGTGGGCGGCACCGGTGAACTCGAATGGGCCGGCTCGCGCTGGCCCCTGAGTGCGGGCGACGTGTACCTGCTCCCGGCCGAGGTCGGCGGGGCCGTCGCACGGCCCGCGACCGAGCTCACGCTGCTCGAGTGCGGGCTGCCCGTCGCGCCGTAGGGCGGGCTGTCGCTGTGCCGCTCGGGACAGGGTTCCGGCCTGTCCGACTTTTGTCTGAACACCGCCCGGCCCGGGCGGACATGACAGCGCAGCCGTGACCGCAAAGGTGCCGGCCCGCGTCCGACCCGACCCCGCTCGCCGCGGCCTGCCCGGTGAAATCGGTTTCGATCAGCCGCGAACGCCCTTCACGCACGCGGCGACGCGGGCCGCGGCCTCGTCGATCTCTTCGGGCGGCTGGCTCGGGGCGAAGCTGAACCGCAGCGCGGAGCGCAGCACCTCGTCGCTCACGCCCATCGCGCGCAGGACGGGGCTCGGCAGCAGGCTCCCGCTGGAGCACGCGGACCCGGTCGCGCAAGCGACGCCCGCGAGGTCGAG
>JBJSXS010000531.1:0-11691 GCA_046086545.1 Gemmata sp. | reverse complement strand
CGTTGCGGGTCACCTGCGTCGGCACCTTCTCGACCACGGTCTGCTTGACGTGCCGGGTCACGGTCACCGGCACCTTCTCGCACACCACCGTCTGGACCTTGCGGGTCACCTGCACCGGCACCTTCTCGGTGACGGTCTTCTTGACCATCACGGTCTCCTGCACCTGCTCGGTGACGGTGCGGTTGCGGGTCACCTGGCGGGTCTCGGTGTGGGCCGGCTGGCGCACCAGCTTCTTCTTGCACCCGGTCTGCTTCTGCACGGTGGTGCAGGTGCACGGGTCGAACTCGCAGGCGTACGTCGGGACCGACTCCCACACGAGCTTACCGGGCACGCACACCGTCTCGCACACCGTCTCCGGCACGTGCTTGGTGACGCACTTGGTGACGCTCTTCGGCTCGCACACCGTCTTGCACACGTCCTTCATCACCGTCTCGCACACGTCGGCGCACACGGTGCGCTGGACGTTCTTGTAGCACGTCTCGGTGACCGGGACGCACACGGTCTTGCACACGTCCTTGATGACGGTCTCGCACACCGGCTTGCACACGGTCCGCGGGCAGTCCTTGTACTGCGTCTCGCAGATCGGCTTGCACACGAAGAAGCACTCCTTGCGGGAGTGCTGCTCGCACACCGTCTTGCACACCGTGACCGGGCACTCCTTGTACACGGTCTCGCACACCGGCTTGCACACGGTGGTGCGGCACTCCTTCATTACCGTCTCGCACACCGGCTTGCAGACCGTCTCCTGCACCTGCTTGTAGCAGGTCTCGTTGACGGTCTTGTACCGCGTCTGCTGCTCGCAGGTGTAGGTGGTCTTGGTGACCGGCTTCATCACCGTTTCGGTGGTCGTCTGGTAGCAGGTGTGGTGGCGCTTCTCGACGACGCTGTCGTACACGACCTGCTGGCCGCACGGCCCTTGCCCCGCGGCGAAGCTGCTGCCGGCGGCGCACGGCGAACACCCGGCCGAACTGTACTTGGTGGTCCCGAAGTGGCCGGCGAGCGCCACCGACCCGACGCCCAGCATCGCGACGGCCGCGAGCCACGGGGCGCCCTTGCGAATCATCATGTGTTTGGCCTCCTGGGGGCGGCGTGCCCCGCGCCAGTTCCGCAGCGCGGCGTATCGCGGCGCGCCCCGTCCGGCGCAGCCGCGAACCGACCGACCCGTGATCCGATCCCCCGTTCGCAACGACGAGCGTATTCCGAACGGGCGAATCCCTCGTATTGCTCGTCTGCGGGAACTATCGGAACGCGCGTTCGCGCCGAATGACGCGAGCGACTGCGGGGTCCGCGAATCGCCCCCCGCGCGCGTCGGGTGGAGGCGCTCGTACCGGCCGTGTCGGGCGGGAGGGTTGTGACGGGGGGCTTGTCAGCACTCAAAAAGTAAGTGTTCCGTTCAGGTGTGCGGTGTGCGGGGCGGTGACTCGCGTGTCCGACTGATAAGCGCCAACTGACCACTGACGACTACATCATAAGAGACGGGCCGGCTGGCTCTTAGAGCCGCCGGCCGTGGTGAATGTGTCAAGCTGAAGGGCTGAGGGGGGCGTGTCTGGCTCGGGGGCGCACCCGAACCGCCGTGTGGGTAGTTACAGGGATGAGAAGCCGCCACGCCGGAAACCGGCCGTTCTGCGCGCCACCGGTGACGGTTGGAGACTGAGCGTTCTCATGCAGCCGGCGTGCCAACCGCTACCAACAAATCCTGGCGGGACAGGCTCCGACCGCGAAAAACTGCACGTTCGGCCCTCGCCGCTGGTAAAAAGCCACCTTGGCAGCGCTGCTGACCGATCACTTACCCCAATAGATGAGCGGGCGGTCCGGTGCCGCTACCGGCGTTCGGTGAAAGTCCTGACACTGGCCTTTATCGGGGAAATGCGGTTTGTTCGGATTGTGAGGACAATTACGGTTGACAGTGCCATGGGAAACTGCGAGTTGTGAAAGGAACGATAATTGGCGACCGGCATGCTACGCTCGCCCCGGCCGCTGCCCGCCCGCGACCCGTCCCCCGTTCGCGGCGCGGTCCCGAAGTTCGGAGGCTCCGCAGTCATGATGCACTTCTCCTGCGACATCTGCAGCAAGGACATGTCGCAAACCGGAGCCGAACGGTACGTACTCAAGATGGAAGCGTTCGCCGCGATCGCGCCGTCCGAGTTGACCGACGAGGACCTGGAAACCGATCACGTCGAGGAGATGGCCCGGTTGCTCAGCGGCATCGAAGAGGGGGAGGAAGCGCCGCAACCGCTCCCGCAGAGCAAAAAGATGCGCTTCGATCTGTGCCACAACTGCTTCCGTAAGTTCATGAACGACCCGCTCGGCCGCGAGTCGGCGAGCAAATTTCACTTCTCGCAGAACTAGTGAACGCGGGCGGGCCGGCCCCCACACATTTCTGAAGTCTTTTTCGGACGTACACGCTCGCACTCGCGCGTTCCCGGGGTAGCATATCTCCCGTTCCCGCACGCAACCCTTTACGCACGTAGGGCAGCCCAATGGCACAGCCGCTCACCGTCGTCATCTTCGGCGCCTCCGGCGACCTCACCTGGCGGAAGCTGATCCCGTCGCTGTTCAGCCTGTCGCGCCGCGGCAAGCTGCTGCCGGGAACCCGCATCGTCGGCATCGGCCGCACCAAGTACTCCGACGAAGACTACCGCAAGGAGCTGATGCCGCAGGTGAGCGGAATCATGGGCGGCAACTTCGACGCCGACAGGTGGGCCGACTTCGCCAAGCAGATCCACTACGTCATCACCGACGCGACCAAGCCGGGCGGGTGCAAGCCGCTGGCCGAGTGGTTCAGCGCAAACGAGACCGACCCGGACGCGCGCCGGCTGTACTACTTCTCGATGGCGCCGAAGTACTACGCCGCGATCAGCAGCGCGATGGCCGAAGAGGGGCTGAACAAAGGCGGCCCGGCGCGGTGCCGGCTCATCATCGAAAAGCCGTTCGGCACCAACCTCGCCACCGCCAAGAAGCTCAACGACGAGATGCACAAGCACTGGGACGAGTCCCAGCTGTACCGCATCGACCACTACCTCGGCAAGGACACGGTCCAGAACATCCTGGTGTTCCGGTTCGCGAACACGCTGTTCGAGCCGCTGTGGAACGCTCAGTACATCGACCACGTCCAGATCACCGTGGCCGAGAAGGTGCGAGTGGACGGCCGGCTCGACTACTACGACGGCAGCGGGGTCATGCGCGACATGATCCAGAACCACCTGCTGCAGGTGCTCACGATGGTCGCGATGGAAGACCCGAACAAGTACAACGCGGACAACCTCCGCAACGAGAAGATGAAGGTCCTGTCGGCCGTCAAGCTGGTGTCCGAGGCGGACGCGCGGGGGGTCATGGCGCTGGGCCAGTACGAGGGCTACCTTGACGCGCTGGAGAACGAGAAGCTCGAACTTCAGAAGAAGGGCGAGGACGTGTCGAAAAAGGCCGGCCGCAGCTCGCGCACTCCGACCTACGCGGCGATCAAGCTGGAGCTGGACAACCGCCGCTGGCACGGGGTGCCCTTCTTCCTGCGCAGCGGCAAGGCGCTCAAGAACCGGTACAGCGAGGTGCTGATCCAGTTCAAGTGCCCGTCGCGGCTCATGTTCCCGCTCCCGCCCGGGCAGATGCTGCAGTGCAACCGGCTGCGGATGGTGATCCAGCCGAACGAGTCCATCTCGATCAACTTCCAGACCAAGGTGCCCGACGTGGACGGGGTGTCGCTGAAGCCGCACGACCTGACGTTCGACTACAAGAAGGCGTTCCCGAACCAGGCGATCCCCGAGGCGTACGAGCGGCTGATTCTGGACGCGATCCAGGGGGACGCAAGCCTCTTCATGCGGGCCGACGAGATCGAGCGGGCGTGGGAGATCATGGACCCGCTGATCGCCGCCGCCGAACACGCCGAGCAGCAGCCGGAGCCGTACCAGGTCGGCTCCAACGGCCCGGCCTGCGCCGACAAGCTGCTCGACTGCTGGCAGCCGATCGGCTGACCGCGGCCTCGGGTCGGAAGCCGTGTCGTCGAAGGCGCCCGTCGTTGAGGTCCTCGACTTGCGAATCCCGACCTTGCGGCGATCCGCCCACAAGGGTGGGGTTGACACCGCGGCCGGCAGCGGCGCACCATGTGTGCCACACGCACGGACGCAACCCGATGATCATCACCCAGACGCCGCTGCGCATCAGCTTCTTGGGCGGCGGCACCGACTACCCGGAGCACTTCGCCGCTCACGGCGGCGCGGTCCTCGGCACCGCCGTGGACAAGTCCTGCTACTTCACCGTCAGCCCGCTCCAGAGCCGGATGTTCAGCCACCGCCTGCGGGTCGCGTACCGCAAGGTGGAGTGCGTTTCGCACGTCGATGAGATCGAACACGCGCCGTTCCGCGAGTGCCTGCGGTGGACCGGGCTGACCCGCGACGCGGAGGTCACCCTCACGGCCGAACTGCCCGCCATGACCGGCCTCGGGTCGTCGTCCGCGTTCACCGTGGGGCTGCTCCGCGCCGTTCACGCGCACCAGGGCAAATCACTCGCACCACACGACCTCGCGAGCGCGGCAATCGAGTTCGAGCGCGACATCCTGAAGGAGGCGGTGGGCTGTCAGGATCAGGTGTTCGCCGCGTTCGGCGGGTTCAACTTGATCGAGTTCCCGAAGCGCGGCGCGTTCAAGGTGACCCGCGTCGCGCTCTCGCCGGCGCGGTTGCAGGAACTCGAAAGTCACCTGCTCTGCTTCTACACGGGCATCCGCCGCCGGGCCGACGACCTCGCCCGCGCGCAAGCCCGGCGCGTCGCGCAGAACCTCCCGCGCCTCACGCAGATGCGGGAGCTGGTGGACGACGGGCACCGCGTGCTGACCGGCACCGGCTCGCTGATGCCGTTCGGTGAACTGCTCGACCGCTCGTGGACGCTGAAGCGCGAACTGGACGCGCGCGTGAGCAGCCCGCGCATCGACGGCTGGTACCGGGACGCGGTCGACGCGGGCGCGGTCGGCGGCAAGCTGCTGGGCGCGGGCGCCGGCGGGTTCCTGATGTTCTTCGCCCCGCCCGAAACGCACGACCTGATTCGCGCCAAACTGGCCGCGCTCGTGGAGGTGCGGTTCCGGCTCGACGCGCCCGGCTCGCGCGTCATCTTCGACAACACGCGCGGACTCGCGCAGCGGCCGTTCGCGCCCGCCGCCGCGGCGGAGGCGGAACCACAACCGCAGGGCGCCCGCCCGCGCTTCCCGCGCCTGTTGGAGATCGCGTGATGCTGGACCGGCCGGTGCTCGTTCTGTGCGGCGGGCTGGGCACGCGGCTGCGCCCGGCCGTCGCCGACCGCCCGAAGGCGCTCGCGCCGGTGGGCCGCGAGCCGTTCCTGGCGATGCAACTCAAGGCGCTCCGCGCCCGCGGCGCGCGGCACTTCGTGCTGTGCGTCGGCCACATGGCCGATCAAATCGATGCCGCGTTCGGCAACGGTGCGGGGCTCGGCGCGCGCGTCGACTACTCGCGCGACGGCGAGGCACTCCGCGGCACCGCGGGCGCGCTCAAGCGCGCCGAGCGGTTCTTCGCGCCGTCCGCGGTCGTGGTGAACGTAGACACCTACATCGACGTGGACCTCAGGCGCCTCGCGCGCGTCCACGACACCGCGAAAGGGGCGCGCGGCGCGGTCGCCACGCTCACGCTCGCAGTGGTGCCGGCGGCCGACCGCTTCGGCGCCGTGGAACTCGACGCGAGCGGCCGCGTGTGCGCCTTCCGCGAAAAGCGAGCGGGCGCCGGCGGCTGGGCGAACGCCGGGGTGTACGTCATCGAGCGCGCGTTACTCGACCGCGTTCCGGCGAACGTGCCCGCGTCGCTCGAGTGCGAGGTGTTCCCGCGGGCGCTGCTCGACGGGCTGGAGCTCGCGTCGCTGCCGCACCAGGGGCCGTTCCGCGACATCGGGACCCCGGACGACCTGCGAGCCTTCGTCCGCGAGCGGGAATCGGCACATGCCGCGTGACGCCGTGTTCCTCGACCGCGACGGGACGCTGATCGAGGACGTTCACTACCTCGCGCGCCCGGACCAGGTGCGCCTGATCCCGGGCGCGGCCGCCGCGGTGCGGGCCCTGAACGACGCCGGCGCGCTCGTGGTCGTGGTGACGAACCAGGCGGGCGTAGCTCGCGGGCTCTTCCCCGAGAGCCGCGTCGCGGAGGTTCACCGGCGGCTCTCCGAACTGCTCGCTCAACACGGCGCGAAGGTGGACGCGTTCTACCACTGCCCGCACCACCCGGAAGGCCTGGGCGGGTACCGCGTGGCGTGCGCGTGCCGCAAGCCCGAACCGGGGATGCTGCTCGCCGCGGCCCGCGACCTCGACATCGATCTCGCGCGGTCGTGGATGGTCGGGGACAAGCCGTGCGACGCCGGGGCCGGCCGGGCCGCGGGCTGCCGCACGCTGTTAGTGCGAACGGGCCACGGCGCGGAACTGGCCGGCGGCGTCGACGACCTCGCCGCCGCTGCCGCAATCGTGCTCCAAAGCCGGGGGCGCGGGCCGGCCGCCTGAGACCCCCGCGGGTACGCGAATGCCAACGAATGTTCTCATCACCGGCGGCGCCGGGTACATCGGTTCGGTTCTCGCCCCCACGCTGCTGCGCGAAGGGTACGCGGTGCACGTGCTCGACAGCTTCAAGTTCGACCAGACGAGCCTGACCGAGTGCTGCCTCGACCCGAACTTCCGGGTGACGCGCGGGGACTGTCGCGAGACGCACGTACTCTCGCGCGCCCTGCGGGACGCGGACGTGGTGATCCCGCTCGCGGCGGTCGTCGGCGCGCCGGCGTGCGACCGCGACCCGACCGCGGCCGTCAGCACCAACCTGGACGCGATAAGGTTGCTGCTCTCGCAGCGTTCCAACGCGCAGCGCGTGCTGCTGCCCAACACAAACAGCGGGTACGGCATCGGCGAGCCGGGCGCGTTCTGCAACGAGGACAGCCCGCTGCGGCCCATCAGCCTGTACGGGCGCACGAAGGTGGAGGCCGAACTCGCCGTGCTGGACGCCGGCAACGCGGTCACGTTTCGCCTCGCCACGGTGTTCGGGCTGTCCCCGCGGATGCGGCTCGACCTGCTCGTGAACGACTTCGTGTACCGCGCGGTGACCGACCGCGCGGTGGTCGTGTTCGAGGGGCACGCGAAGCGCAACTTCATCCACGTGCGCGACGTGGCGGCCGCGTTCGTGCACGCCGTGTCGAACTTCGAGTCAATGCAGGGGCGCGCGTACAACGTCGGGCTGAGCGACGCGAACCTGTCGAAGCTCGAGCTGTGCGCGGCGATCCGGAAGCAGGTGCCCGGGTTCGTCGCGCTGGAGGCACCCGTCGGCGAGGACCCGGACAAGCGCGACTACATCGTGTCGAACGCGCGCGTCGAGGGCACGGGGTTCCGCCCGCGCGTGTCACTCGCCGACGGCATCCGAGAGCTGATCAAAGGTTACACGATCCTCCGCAACGCGCGATCGGCAACGTGTGAGTTCGGCGTTCGTTTAGCGCCGTCGCCACCGGCGACGTACCCCCAAGAGGACGCGGCATGTCGGCCAAGTTCCTGATCGTGAACAACGGACTGACCGAGGCCCGCGGGCACTTCGTGGAGACCGGCGCGGCAGTCGCCCAGGCCGCGCGGCGGCGCGGGTTCGACGTGCTGATGGGCGTTCACGCGCGCTGCACCGGGCGCGGCGTCCCGAGCGACCTGCCCACCGTTCCGCTGTTTCGCGTCGATCACTGGGGCCACATCGTCGATGAGGCGCAACCCGCCGGCATCCCCCTGAAGGGCGAACTCGCGCCGCTCTGCGACACGCCCGTCGCGGCCGTGCGCGACGGGCGTGCGACGCTCCGCGAGCTGCTCGACGCGCGGCTGGTCGCGCCACAACAAACCGGGCGCGGCACGAAGGCCCGGCTCGCGCACCTCGCCAAGCGGGTGCTGCCGCCCGTCGCGGGCGCGGCCCTCCGCGCGGTGGTGCCACCGGTCGCGTTCGACTGGCTCCGCGCGCGGTCCCGCCAGCGCCGCGGGTTGCCGCCGGCTCCGTGGTCGGAACTGAGCGGCCCGCACGGGTACGCGCCGCCGCCGAAGGACACCGAGGGCTTGCTGCGGCACGCGCTCAACCGCACCCCCCCGGACCACAACGAGTTCGCGCACCACCAGATGTTCGCCGCGGACCTCGAACGGTTCCTGACACTCTGTGAGGCCGGGCCGGGCGACCACGTGTACTTCCCCACCGCGTACGGGCGCGACGCGCTCGCGGCCCTCACACTCGTGGCGCGCGTCGGCGCGGAGCGCCTGCCGACGTTCCACCTCGAATACCGGCACGCGATGCTCTCGCCGGCGGAGTTGGACCGCGAGACGAACCCTTTCAGAGCGTTCCACACGCGCACGCACCGCGCCTACTTCGACGCGTGCCGCGCGCACCCCGAAACGCCGAAGGTGCGGTTTTACACCGACACCGCGGAACTCGCGGGCGACTACGCGGCCCTGGCGGGGTTCGCCTTCGACGTGTTGCCGATCCCGTTCCGCGCGAGCCTGATCCCGAGTGACGCGCCCGCGCCGAGCGCGTCCGGCCCGCTGCGGGTACTCTTCCTGGGCGACCTCAGAGACGAGAAGGGATTCGCACTTCTTCCCTCGCTGGTGCGGGCGATGGGGGGCGACGGACGCGTGCGGTTCGTCGTGCCGGGTGCCCTTCACCCCGAGGAGCGCGAGCCGAAGATGCTCGCGGCTCTCGCGGAGCTGGAAACGTACCCCGAGTCGCAAGTCGAGCGGCCGTTTCGAGAGGGCTTCGTCCCGCCGGACGACTACTACAGGCTGCTCGCGTCCGCCGACATCGTGCTATGCCCCTACGACGCGACCGCGTACCGGGCGCGTAGCTCGGGGGTGTTCGCGGAGGCGGTCGCGGCCGGCAAGCCGACCGTCGTGCCCGCAGGCACCTGGATGGCGGGCGAGCAGTGGCCCGGCAGCGGCGAGGTGTACCGCGACGCGCGCGACCTGCCTCGCGCGCTGCGGGCCGTCGCGTGCGACTACCCGCGCTACCGCGCGGAGGCCGAAACCGCCCGCGCCCGGTGGCTCCAGCGGCACACGCCCGAGAACCTGCTCGACCAGCTGGTTGGCGCGACCCATGCCCAGCCCCACGCCCAAGCAATGAATCGCCGCGTGGTAGCCCGAGTTTAGCGGACCACCCGGACGGTCGGTATTCGTTCCCGAGGAACAAGCGTCAATGCGCGTGCTGCTGTTTCACCCCTGGGGCCGGTTCGAGGACGCGTGCGGCGCGAGTCGCACCGCACTCGCGGTGCGCGAGTACCTGCGCGCGAGCGGCGCCGCGGTGCGGTGCGTGATGCAGGAAATCCCGGCCTGGGGCGTCACGGCGGACGGCGACGCGCGGCCTGTCGCGCTGGACTGTGAGCCGGTCGCGCCGGGCGACCACGGCGCCGCGTTCGCGACGCTCCTGTTCGCGAGCGAGCGAGCCGCCGCCCGCCGCCCGTTTCGGCACCTGGCGCGCGAACCGTGGGACGCCTTCGTCACCACCGACGTGTGTGCCGCGCCGTTCGCGCACGCCCTGCCCCGTGGGGTGCTCAGGGTGCTCGCGGTGGGCGACAGCTACGCGCGCCGAAGTGTGGCGTGCGAGACCGAGCGGGCGTTCGCGTTCGCCCGCGTCGAGGCGGAACTGTACCAGCTGTTCGACCTCGTGCTGTTCACCACCGAGGACGACGCGGCCCGCGCGCGGCGGCACGGCGTGAAGGGCGCGCGGCACGTGCCGCTGTGGGTGCGCGAGCCGGTGACGAGCGGCATGGTCAGCGAGGAGCACGACATCACGGTTGTCGCCGGTGCCCGATGCGGCGAACTCGAAGACCTGGAGTGGTTCTACCGGCATGTGTATTTGCCACACCTCCGCGCGTGTGGCGCGCGGCTCACCGTCGCGGGGCCGGTCGCCGAGCGGTTCGGCGTGAACGACCGACGCGTCGCCAAGGTGCCGAACAGCGATTGCGTGTACGAAGCGTCGCGCGTGGTTGTCGCGCCCGCACACGGTGCGGCCGGCCCGTGCGCTCCCGTTCTGGACGCGATGGCCCGCGGGCGCGCCGTGGTGACCACGCCCCACGGCCTTCGCGGGGTGGACGTGCCCGCCGAGGCGAGCGTCTGCATCGACAGGCGCGCGAACCCGGCGGGCACCGCCGAAGCGGTTCGGGCCCTGCTCGCGTCACCGGCGAGGCGCGCGGACGTGGGCGCGCGGGCCGCGTCGATCAGCGGCGCTCACGCGCGCGGCCGGTACTTCGCGGCGATGCGCGCCGCGTGGCAACCGCGCGCCACACGCGCGACCGCGGAGGTGGCCTGATGCCCCGCCTGTTCCTCGCGGACCCGTCGCTGGTCGGGCACTCCGGGCACTGCTTCGAGTACCTCGCGTCACTCGCCCCGGGCGCCCGCGCGAGGGGGTACGAGCCGGTGTACCTCGGCAACCGCGGCATCGCCGACGACCTGCGCAGCGCCCACGGCGTGGTGCCGGCGTTCACGCACTGGTGCGACGCGCGGTACGGCTCGCCCGAGCACACGCGGCGGGTGCACGAGAGCGACCTCGCGCGCGAGCTGCTGGACGTCTCGCGGCGGTTCGCCGTGACGGCCGACGACGTGTTCCTCGTCAACACGCTCCGCCACTGGGCGCTGCGCGGCGTGGCGGACTGGCTCGAATCGCTGCCCGGCGGAACGCGCCCGACCGTCGCGCTGGTGCTGCACTTCACCGCGACCCCGGACCCGGCGCGGCCGGACGTGGCACGCGAGTACTACCGGCAGGCGTTCGCCCGCATCGCGCGCAGCCCGGCGCGCGACCGCGTCCGCCTGCTCGCCGACTCCGACGCACTGGTGGACGAGTACCGCGAACTCGCGCCCGAGCTGGACTTCGCGCTCGCGCCGATCCCGCACGTGCGCGCCTCGCCGCAGCGCCCGGAGTCGGGCGAGTTTGCCGTGGGATACGTCGGTGAGGCCCGTGAAAACAAGGGGTTCCCACTGCTGCCGCGGCTCGTGCGCAAGGCGGCCGATGCGTGCCTGCCGGGCGTGGCGTTCCACGTTCACGCGTTCGCGCACGACCCGGCCGCGCCGTTCCTGCGCCGCGCCCTCGCCGGGCTGCGGCACCCGTCGGTCACGCTGTACCCGGACCCGATGCCGGCGGCCGCGTACGAGCGGTTCGTGCGGTCGCTCGACCTCGTGGTGCTGCCGTACACGCTCGACAATTACCACGCGCAGACGTCCGGCGTGTTCGCGGAGGCGATGGGTAACGGGTGCCTGGTGGTCGCGCCGAGCGGCAGCTGGATGGCGCGGCAACTCGCCGCATTCGGCGGCGGCGCGGCCTTCAGCCCGGGCGACGCCGAGGACTTCGCGAACGTCACCCTGCGCGTCATCGCCGAGCGCGCGCGGTTCGCGACGGGCCGCGCCGAGCGCGTCAACCGGTGGCGTGCGTTCCACTCCCCACAGCGGCTCCTGGGGCTGGTGTGTCCATGAGCGGTTCACCCAAACTCACGGTCGGCCTCACGGCCTCGTACCTGTCGGCCGCGAACCCGCGCGGGGTGACGCGCGCGGCGCGCGCGGTCGCCGAGCGCCTCGTGGGGCGTGCCGGGCTGCGGTTGCTGGCGATCGCTGAGCCGGAGTACGACGCGGGCGAACTGGTGTGCCCGGCGCACGACCTCGGCGCGTGGCTGGCCGCGAACCCGCTCCGCTCTGCCGAACACGTCGCCCCGGCGGTGCCGCCG
>JBJSXS010000530.1:0-3468 GCA_046086545.1 Gemmata sp. | reverse complement strand
GTTCGCACGTTCTTCTCCGGGCACCTCAGCATCGGCGCGTACCCGATTCAGACGTGGGGCAGCGAGGCCCTGAAGCGGAAGTACCTCCCGGCGGCCGCGAAGGGGGAAAAGGTTCTCGCGTTCGGGCTGACCGAACCGGAGGCCGGCAGCAACCCGCGCGAGATGACGACCACCTACCGCAAGACCGCTGACGGCTACGCGCTGAACGGGGTGAAGTACCTGATCTCCAACGGAGGCATCGCGGACGCGGTCATCGCGTTCGGCTACCCCGAGGGGCAGGTCGGCACCGGCCGCATCTCGGCGTTCGTCGTGGACACGAAGGCGAAGGGCTTCGAGGCCGAGAGCTTCGCGGCGAACGCCAAGATGGGCATGCCCACCTCGAACACCGCGATGTTCGAGATGCACGACGTCGCGGTGCCGGCCGAGAACCTGCTCGGCACCGAAGGCGACGGGTTCCGGGTCGCGATGGGCACGCTGGTGAGCGGGCGCCTGAGTGTCGCGGCCGGGTGCCTGGGCGTGATCGAGGACTGTCTCGCGGAGGTGATCGAGTACGCGAAGATGCGGAAACAGCACGGCAAGGAGATTGCCCGGCACCAGCTTGTTCAGGACCACATCGCGCACATCGAGATGGATCGCGTGGCGAGCGAATCGATGGTCCTTCGCGCGGCCGAGATGAAGGACCGCGTGGCTGCGAGCCCGGGCGACAAGGAGCTCGCGCGCCAGGCGGACCTGCTGGCGGCGCAGGCGAAGTTGTTCGCGACGAACGCGGTGTGGGACGCGGCCGACCGCGCGGTGCAGGTGTTCGGCGGGCGCGGGTGGAGCACGCTGTACCGCCCCGGGCGGCACCTCACCGACGTGCGGGTGTGCCGCATCTACGAGGGCACCGACGAGATTTTGAAGCTGAAGATCGCCGCCGCCGTACTGGGGAAGGAGTGGGAGGCGTTCAAGTGATCGGTAGGCGTCCCGGGCGAGTCATGCGGAGGTGCGGAGCAAACGCTAAGCGCCAAACACGGCCTTGCCCATCACCTGTGCCATGATCCAGCGGTTGGCGTCGGCCAGCATGTCGGGGCTGACGCGTGCGGCGGTCGCGTAGCGGGCCGACTGAACGGCGGCCCCGGCCCGCGTGAGGGCGGTCGCGGTGCGCCTGGCCTCGCGTGCGGGCAGTACCGGGTTCGCGGAGCCGTGGCTCACCAGGACGCGCAGCGAGTTCGCACGCACCCGACCCTTCGGCAGTCGGCCGTTCAGTAGTACCAACCCCGCGGCCCGGTCGCCCATCTCCTGCCCGAGCCGGTACGCGGCGGTCGCCCCGTCGCCGACGCCGACCAGGAACACACGCCCGGCGTGAACGCTGAACCGCTTGGCGACGTGCGCGATCGCGCGCCGGGCACCAGCATCGACCTTGCCCGACCAGCCGAACGCGGGGCGTCCGTCGGCCCGCGCACCGACATTGACCGGCCCGCGGAGGCACAGCACGATGTAGTTCCGGCGGCTGAGCTGCGGCACGAGCCGGGCGGTGCGGTCCTCGTCCTCGCCGTCCGCGTGGAACAGCACGACGAGCGGGTACGAGTACTTCGTCTGGTAGTCGGTCGGCAGGTACACACGCGCCGGCCGGCCGGTCGCGCCCGGGACGGCGACCGTGCGGAAGCCCTCGGCCGGGTGCTCGGTGGTGCGGATGATTTTGGGAGACGGCATGGTCAGCCCGGTGATCCGGTTAGTGGGCCCCGTGGGCGCGAGTCCCGGGGCGTCGAGCGTTGCAGCCCGCGCTTCGGGCCGCCGCTCCAAGTCGCGACAACTCTACGTTGGTTGCGGTACACATTCAAGAAACCCTCGCAGCCAAGTTGAGTCAAAATCGCGCGTTTCTCGGGTCCGCCGCGCGGTTGCTCCGTCTGCGCTGTATGGAGTGGAATAGGGAAACTGGGCCGGGTCAACAGCCCCGTCAATGTGCGTAAATGTTTCCGGCCGAAATGCTCCCGCCCTGCGCGGCGCATCCGCGCCAGCCGCGCCCGCTGGCACATCCGCGCAGCGCGTTACAAACGTGCGCGACTCCGCTGTTGGCAACATCGAACCTCCGTAAGCCCCGCGCAGCGCCCCCGTCGGCGGCACCTGATGCCGACACGCAATCGCGCCGGGCGGTGCGACCCGCACCCCCGGAATCGGGCGCGCTCACACGCCCAGCAGTTTCCGCCCTTCCAGATACGTCAGCACGAGCGCAACGCCTTGCTCGGGCGTCTGCGCCGACGCGTCGAACGTCAACTCGGGGTTCAGCGGCGGCTCGTACGGGTCGTCGATCCCGGTGAACCCCGCGACCTTCCCGGCCTCGACCGCGGCGCGGGCCTGCTTGTACAGCCCCTTCGGGTCGCGCCGCTCGCACGCCTCCAGCGGTGTGCTGAGGTACACCTCGATGAACGGGATCGGACCCGTCTTGTTCTGCTCGTGCGCCCGGCGGGCCGCGTCCCGGTCGTTGCGGTACGGGCTGACGAAACTGGTCAGCGCGAACAGCCCCGCGTCCGCGAACAACTTGGCCACCTCACCGATGCGGCGCACGTTCTCCGCACGGTCGGCCGCGGAGAACCCCAGGCCGAACCGGGCCGCCGCTTCCTCCGGGTAACCCCGCGTGGCGGACAGCACCTTCGGCCCCGCGTTCAGCCCGAGGCGCACGTTGTCGCCGTCGAGGGTGTACGCGGCACGCCCGCTCGCGATGAGGGCCCGTTCGAGGGCCATCGCGAGCGTGGACTTGCCGGACCCGGACAGCCCGGTGAACCAGAGCGTCGCACCGGTCTGCCCGAGCAACCTGGCCCGGTCCTCGCGGGTCACCGTGCCGGCGTGGAAGAAGACGTCTCCCGGCATAGCGGTCAGTGGTCAGTGGTCGGTTGGAAGGTCGGAGCCTTCGGTGTGCGGTTCAGGTTACGGAGCCGGGCGGGCGCAGACAGGGCGCGTTTCGGACCGGCCACTGACCGCCGAAAACTTCCCCGTCATGGCCCGGCGACGCGGAACTCGGCCGGGGCCGCTTTTACGGTGCGCCCGCCGGCCGGGTCGGTCAGTTGAACGGTGACCGTGTACACGCCCGGGGCCGGCGGCGCCGCGAAGATGTACAGCACGTGGAAGTCGTGGAGCGGGGACCGGGTGACGAGCCGTTTCTCGAACTTCACCACCGGCACCCGGCGGTGGTCGTCCGGGTCCACCTGCGCCACCACCTTGTCGTTCGCGTCGCGGATCTCCACCGCCGCGTGGACGTGCGTGAGGAACCCCTCGGGCGTCGTCTGGTTGCCCAGGTTGCGCAGCTCGAGGTACAGTTGCACGCGCTCGTGCGGGCGGTACGGGTTCGCCTCCGGGCGGGGCGTGAACCGGCCGAACCCGGCGACGTCGCTGCAGAACGTCACCTTCTCGGCCTTCAGCGCCGCCCGCTGTTCGAGCCGGTCCTTGGTGCCGCCGAGCTGCTCCACCAGCGCGGCGGTCGTCGCCGGGTCG
>JBJSXS010000529.1:0-5677 GCA_046086545.1 Gemmata sp. | reverse complement strand
GTACGAAGCCGAAGCGCGGCGGTTCGCGCCCGTCCGGCGCGGGCGCGCGGTCGTGACCGCGGCCGGCGCGCTCCCGGCCCGGTTCGTGTTCCACGCGATTACGCTCGCGGGCGACAAGGAGCACCGGGAGCGCCCGAGCCGCGACCTCATCAACGAACTGCTCGAAAGTTGCTTCTACCATGCCGACACGCTCGGCGTGAAATCCATCGCCCTGCCGCTGCTCGGAACCGGAACCGGCATGCTGTCCACCGAGGTCTGCCTCGACACGATGTTCCGCTTCCTGGCGCGCAAGTTCGCGCGCGGGCTGACCACTGTTCGGGAAGCGCGTATCGTGATCTTCCGTGGGTCGTGATCCCGAGCGCGCGGACCGCCACAACCGGTGTGCCAGTTTGAGCAGGGCGGCGCGTGGAGCGGACTCGGGCAGGCGGAGCGCACGCGGCGCCGACTCGAGGCTGCTCGGTTCGGGTGCGCCCGCGCGGGGGTCCGGTGGGAGGTCGCATCACGGGCGGTGACGTCGTAATCCCGCTGCGCGGAAGAGTTGGTGACCGGCGATTTGGCACCCGTTCGCGCTCGCGGGTGGTTGCTCGTCCTTCAACCCGTCCTCGAGCGCGAACCAGACCGCATTTCGGTCGGGTCGGTTGCAGGGCGGAGATACGGACGGGTTTCCGCCGCCGTCATCGTGGTCGCGTCACGAAAGTGAAACCGTGGCCTTCACTTCTTCAGCGGCTTGGTCGTCTGCACGCGCAGCATCAGGTTGAGTCCGCTCGCGTCGCCGCGGGCCAGCAGTTCCACCTTCTCGACCGGTTCCAGCGCGAGGCAGAGCAGCGCGAGCTGCCCCGCGAGCGCCCTCTCGTCGCCGGCGCCGCTCGCGGCGAGCAGCTTCGCGAGGGCGGGGGCGTGCGCGCCCAAGTACCCGCGCGCGGCCGCAGCGTTCAGGCGGGCCAGCGGCATATCGCCGCCCGGCTGCGGTCCGCCGGTCGGGGCTTTGAAAGCGCGAATCGCATCCGGCGACGTGGCGACGATCAGGTGGCCGCTCTTGAGGGCGTAGCACAAACGCAGCCCCGCGGGCAACCTGTCGCCGGCGAGCGACTTGATGACCGTCTCGCCGTCCTTTTCTTCCCTCAGTTCGACCTGATCCTTGTGCCGCACGTTGTACGCGATTCGGGCCGCTTGCAACCCGTAATCGAGCGTCTGTACCAGCGACTTCGCGGCCTCGGCGCCGTCAGGGCCGCCGGTCCGCACCTTCACCGCCGCGACTGCGACCGGCAGCGTTGCGCCCTTCGCGGGCGGTGCCAGCCAGAGCGCCGCGTCCGGGCCGAGTGCAGCCAGCACCAGTGGAAGTTTGTCCCGACCGACGATGGGGCCGAGCGCCTGCTCGATGGTTTCGCGTGCGCCCGGTTTGCCGTCGCCCGCGTTCAGCACCGCGAGGGCCTCGAGCACGTCACCGGGTTCCGTGCGGCCCGCGACCGCGAGGAGCGCGTCCTCGGGCACGCTCGCCCACAGGGCCGACGCCGCGCGCGGGCCGAAGAGCCACGGTTTGACGCTCCTGGGTAGCTTGTCAGGGGCGAACGGCACCGACACCCCCAACTCCGCGCCGGCGCCGAGAGAGAGGTACACAGCGGCGGAGTCGGTCGCGGCCCACACCTCAGCAAACTTCGTGAGGAACCCGCTCTCGCCGGGCCGCGCGGTCTTCAACTTCGCCGCGAGGTCGCCGTCCAGCACGCGCGGGTTAATGAGCAAAGCCACCGCGGCCCCGCCGACCCCGAGTTTCGTCATCCGCACGACGAGCGGCGGAACCTTGTCTTTTGCACCGGCGTCGCGGTCGATCACCGCTCTGAGGTCCGGTTCGGACTGCGTGAACGCGAACACCCCGCCGCGGAAGCAGTAGAAGTCGGACGGGCCGTCGGGCTTCTGCCGCTCGAAGTACGCGGCGCCGGCGTGCTTCCGCTCCGTGAGCGCCTTCAGTTCGCCCGACTTGGTTTGCAGGTCGTTGAGCGTGTCGAGAACCTTCGCGAGCGCGTCCGGCTTGTGCGGCCGGATGAGGATCACAGACCGCTCGCCCTTCGGGTCGTTCGGCGCGGCAGGGGTATAGGCGAACACCACCGCATCGCCGACGATGTCGTGCAACAGGGCGGTGGGGGTCAGCCCGAGTGCCCCGAGGACCGGCGCCGAGGAGTCGGTGAACCGCTTGTACGCGTCGGAACTCAAAATCTGCGCCCCGAGCGCCGAAGCCGGGAGCCACGCGGCGAACGGCGAGTCGCCCACCTCCTTGACGTGGTCGCGCAGGTTCTGCGCCACGAACACCAGTGCGAAATCGTCCGGCGCGAGGCGCAGCGCCTCGTCACGCGGCGGCGGCGCGGCGAGAACCGGGGCGGCCAGGCCGAAGAGGACCGCGGCAACGAGAGCAGAGCGGGTGCGCATGGGGGGAGTCGGCATTCTTGGCACGCGGTTCAGAAAGCCCGTGCCCCGAGTGGGGGTGGGGGCCACTTACGACTTCGGCGTGAAGGACGCCACGTCGCGCAGGAACTTGTCGAACGCCTTCTGGGTGGTGCCGGTGACCGGGGCGAGTCCGGTGCGGGCCGCGTCCGGCAGGTCGCTGAGCGACTTGCGGGCCGGTTCGAGCGCGCCCATCGGGCCCGGCACCGGACCGGTGAACGGGTCGCTCAGTGCGTCGAACAGCTTCGGCGCGACCGCGACCGAGTCCGTCAGCGGCTTGGGCACGTCGCGGAGCGCCTGCGTCGCCCTCGCGAACTCGTCGCCGACGCGGATCGGGCGCGGCTCCGGCACCGGGTTCGGGCGCGGTTCCGGCACGACCTCGACCGGCTTCGCGGTCTCGCGCGGGGGCAACGGCCCGGGCGCCGGGGTCGGAACCACGACCGCGAACGCGGCGACCAGCACCGCGGCGGCGAGCGCGAACGCGCCCGCGGCACCCGTCAGGCGGCGGCGGAACACGCCCGCCCGCCGGTCGGCCTGCACGGCGTCTAGAACGCGGTCTGCGAAGCCCGCACGCGCGGACGCCTGTTCGGCCGGCGTTGCGAGGACGGCGAGCAGCACACGCGCCGCCCGCAACCGTGCGCGGCACGATACGCAGGCGCCCGCGTGCGGGTCCGCGTCGAGCGCGTCGGCCGCGGGTTGGCCGTCGAGGGCGCGCTGGATGCCCGCGACCGTCGCCCGGCACGCGGGCGGGGTCAGTTCGGCGTCCGGAGGGTGATCGGGGGCACGCATCTCATTCGACCTTCGGCAGTTCCTCGTCGGGCACCAGTCCGCGGCTCTTGAGCCGCTCCAGAATCTCCAGCCGGGCGCGGTGCAGCCACGTCTTGACCGTGCCGACCGGGCGGCCCACGGCACCGGCAATGACCTCGTACGGTTGCCCCTGTTCGTGGAACAGGACGAACACCTCGCGGTACTCGGGCCGGAGCGCGTCCACCGTGGCGCGGATCTCGCGGGCGAGTTCGGCTGACCCGTCCGCGGGCCGGCGGTCGGGCGCGTCGTCGAGGTAGTCGGCGAGGACCGGCGCCTTCGCGCGCTTGCCGAGCCAGGTGCGGCACCGGTTGACCGCGATGCTCAGCACCCACGGGTGCAGGGGCCGAGCCCGGTCCCACCCGCCCAGCCCCCGGAACACGCGGACGAACGCCTCTTGCGCCACGTCCTCGGCGTCGTGCTCGCTGGCCAACAGTCGCCGGCACACGGCGAGCACATCGGCCTGAAAGCGCTCGACCAGCTCGCGCGACGCGACCGGACACCCGGTCAGGCACCGTTTCACGAGTGCGGCGTCGGCGGACACGGCCGGCCCCTTGGGGAGTAATACCCCCGCGCGGAGTCGCGGGTTTCAGAATTGGTGTTCGCTGCCCCGCGCGGGACATTTAGATGGAGGCCACACGTTGTTCCCGCCCCCGTCAGGGGCGGGCGGCAACGGCGGGCTGGTCAGCGCCCCGTCTTCTCGATGGCCTCGCGCAGCATGTCGATCACCTCCCGCGCCGACGCCTCCTGGAGCGTTTTGCCCCGCTTCTCCAGGTTCTCACCGAACCGGATCGCGGTTTCCTGCATCTGTTCGTGGGTCTCGGCCGAGCCGCCGACGAGAACCATCTCCTCCGTGCGGGTCACCCGCTGGTGCCCGTCGGCGCCGTCGAGGCCCAACCCGAGTACCCCGGCGACCTTCGGGTCCGCTTTCTTCCGGCGCTGTGGTTTCTTGCCGGCCATAACCGTCTCCTAATAATTACCCGAATGTTGTCCCACGCGTGCCGCGACGCGGGTATTGTATCTCATAAGACGGCTCCACCGCCCGGCGGGCCGGTTTGGTTGCTTGCGTGACGCGCGCCGCGGCGTTAGTATTGGTAAAGTAGTATCTACGCTGGTCGAAGTGCCGGGCCGTTCCTTCATTCTCGCGATCGCCGCCATGCCGTCACTCATACTGCTCAAGGGCCCCACCGATCCCCCGGGAGGGACGGGGCCGAACAAGAACATTCCCCTTAACGCGGACACGCTGGTAATTGGTCGGGACGAAAAGGAGTGCCAGATCGTAATCCCGCACCACGCGGTGAGCCGCAAGCACGCGCAGATCCTGCGCAGCGGCGGGCAGTTCTTCATCGAGGACCTGAAGAGCCGGAACCAGACGTTCGTCAACTCGAAGCCGGTCGAGCCGCCCGCGCGGCAGCCGCTCAAGCCGGACGACCGCATCAAGATCTGCGACTTCCTGTTCCGGTTCCACGACGAGACCGCGGTCAAGCCGCAGCCGCAGCCGCTCGGCGACCTCGACCGGCGAGCGCCCCGGGACGACGACGACGAGGACGAGAACGGGCAGACCACCATCGAGGGGTTGGCCACCAAGAACGCGGCGCAGAACTTCCTCGAGGTCGCCCCGTCGGACCGGCTGCGCGCGCTGCTCGATATCAGCACCAACCTGTCGCGCACGCACGAGCTGGACCCGCTCCTGGCCCAGATCGCGGACACGCTGTTCGGGGTCTTCAAACAGGCCGACCGGTGCTTCGTCCTGTTGATCGAGAGCAACGGCCGGGCGCTGCCCAAGGTGGTCAAGAGCCGCCGCCCCGGCATGGAGGACACGCGGTTCAGCAAGACCATCGTCAAGAAGGCCATCGAGTCGATGCAGTCGTACCTGAGCGCGGACGCGAGCAGCGACGCCTCGCTCGGCCCGGCGGCCTCGATCGCGGAGTTCAAGATCCGGTCCGTGATGTGCGTCCCGCTGGCGACCGCCGACGGCAGGGCTATCGGCGCGCTGCAACTGGACACGCAGGACCGCGGCAAGAAGTTCAGCCTCGAAGATCTGAACCTGCTGACCATCGTCGCCAACCTGGCCGGCATCTCGATCGAGAAGGCGCGGATGCTGCAGCAGATGCTCATCCGCGAAAAGGAACAGAAGGAGATGGAGCTGGCCCGGTCGGTGCAGCTCGGGTTCCTGCCGCAGCGGCTCCCGGAGGTCCGCGGGTACGAGTTCTTCGCGCACTACTCGCCGGCCCAGACCATCGGCGGCGACTACTACGACTTCGTCCCGCTCCGGGACGGCCGGATCGCGGTGGTGCTGGGCGACGTGGCCGGCAAGGGCGTCCCGGCCGCGCTGCTGGTCGCCAAGCTCAGCTCGGAGGTGCGGTACAGCCTGCTCACCACCCCGGACCTGGCCGAGGCGGTCGGGGTGCTCAACGACCAGATGAGCAACGGCGCA
>JBJSXS010000528.1:0-4371 GCA_046086545.1 Gemmata sp. | reverse complement strand
CAGGAACAGTACGTAGCTCCGGCCCCACGTCTCGTCGCGGGTCTGGAAGTTCCGCAGCACCTCCTTGGGGAACTGCCACCGCTCGGGCTTGGCCGCCGGCTGGCCCGGCGGGCGCGAACTTTCGTCGATCAGGTCCAGGGTCAGGGTGCCGTCGGCCAGCGCGAACTCCATCTTGGGCGGCGGGCCGAACAGGAACAGTTGCCCGGCAACGCCGGGGCTCATCTGCCCGTTCTTCGTTGGGTCCGGCAGGTACGCGATCTGGTTCCTCCAGCCGACCGCCATCTCGGTGGCGATCACCTTGCGCTCGATCTTGGAGGTCAGCTTGGCGAGCGGCGAGGCGCCCGCCACCATCGCGGCGGGCGCGACCGGGGCCGACTGCGGCGCTTCGGCCGCAGTGCCGCCCGTCTGAATCACGTCTCCGGCCACCGGGCGGGCCATCGCCTGCGGCGGCGGCAGGACGCCCGGTTGCGTCACGTCCGGCTTCTTTGTACCGGCGCCCTTCTTGTCGGAGGTCAGGCACCCGCTGCCGAGGACCAGCAGGCCGACCGCGAGCGCACTTAGCGATCGAACACCCATGATCTGCCCTCCTTGGCTTTCGTGGTCGGCTTCTTCTTGTCGGCCGCCTGGGCGTCCTGCCCGGCTGGCGGTGTGGGTTCGGCCGGGGCCGGCTGTGCCTTACTCATGGCGAACCCGCGGACCGGCGCGCCCGTCGCGGGCGCCACCGGCGCGCCCGGCTGCGGCTGCGCCGCCACCGGGTACGTCGGGTAGGTCACCACCGGCGCCGGCGCGCCCGTCGCGGCCGCCGGCGGGACGGCCGCGGGCGCGCCGGGTGCGGGCTGCATGGCGAAGGTCGGCTGCGCCGGCCGCGCGGCGACCGGCTGGACCGCCGCGGGCTGTACCGCACCGACCGGCGTCACCGCCCCGGCCGGCTGGTTCGGCCAAAGTTGCGGTGCCGCGGCCCCCGGTTGAGCCGCCGGCACCTGCGGGACCGGCTGGCCCTGCATCGGCTGTGCCGGGACCGCGAACTGCATCTGCGGCGGCGTCATCGGCAGGACGACCGCGCCCCCGGTCGGCGGCATCGCGCTCCCCTGAACCGGCTGACCCGGCTGCGGCGAGCTCGGCTGGAGCGAGGCGCCCGGTTGCCCCGCGTCCGGAGCGCCGCCGAAGTACGCCGGGCCCGGCACCGCGGCGTTCGGCTGCGACTGCGGGCCGGCCGGCCCGCCCACCGGCACCGGGCGCGCGCCCTGGGCGGCCGGCACCATCACCTCCCCGCCGTGCTTGTGCGCGGCCATAACTTCGGGCAGGCACCACCTCAGCTTGGCCGTCTCGTCCGCCAGGATGCGGGCGTTGTCGTACTCGCTGCGCACGATGTGCGGCGTCATGATCATGATGATCTCGCGCCGCTGGATCTGGTGCGTGCGGTACCGGAACAGCGCCCCCAAGTACGGGATGTCCTTCGCGTACGGGATGCCGGACTCGTTCCGGCTCTCCTGCTTGAAGACCAGCCCGCCGAGGACGATGGTCTCGCCGTCGGACGCCAGCACCGTCGTGTTCACCGTCTGGATGTTGAACACCGACTGCGGCAGGCCGCCGACGCTGACGGTGCCCGGTTGCACGCTGGACACGGTCGGCTCCACCCGCATCAGCACCTTGCCGTCCGGGTTCACCCGCGGGGTCACCCGCATGGTCACGCCGATCTGCCGGTAGTCGATGCCCTGCTGCGACAGCCCGTTGGTGATGGTCGTGCCGGTCGCGTACGGGTAGTCCTGGCCGACCTGGATGAACCCGGTCTGGTTGTCGGACACCTGGATCTGCGGGCGGCTCAGCACGTCCACCCGGCCCTGCGCCTTGAGGGCCCGGACCAGGAGGCTGAACGTGTCGCCGGACGCCGAGAACACGAACCCGCCGACCCCCTGGGTGGCCGACGCCCGACCGACGCCCAGGTTGCCCAGCCCCTGGAGCCCGACGATGCCGTTGCCCACGTTGTTGCCCGGGGGCAGCGCGTTGGTGTTGTTGAAGTTGAGCGTCGTGCCCCGCTGGAACAGCACCGGGCTCTGGAGGCCGACCTCGACCCCGACCTCCTCGTCATTGTTCAGCTGCACCTCGGCGATGGTCACCTGGATCACCACCTGGGGCGGCTGCGAGTCGATGCGGTCGATGATCCGCTTGATGTCGCCGTAGTACTGCGGCGTCGCGCTCACCAGCACGGTGTTACTCACCGGCTCGGCGATCACCACCACGTTCCGCTGCAGCTGCTGGTACGCGCTGGTGAACCCGGCCCCGGTGTACACCGCCAGCGACTGGGTGAAGAACTGCTGCACCGCCTGCGCCACGTCGGCCGCGGCCGCGTTCCGCAGCTTCACCACCTCGCTGTACCGGTTCTGCGTCTCCGACCCCTCCAGCCGCGCGATGAGCGTGCGGATGGTGTCGAGGTCGTTGAGCGAGCCGGCCACGATCAGGCTGTTGGTCCGGTCGTCCACCGACAGCCGCAGGTCGATCAGCGACGCGCCGGCCGCCGGGTCGCCGCTGATCGTCAGCAGCGGCCGGGCGATGTTCTGCTGCTGGTTCAGCCCGCCCTGCAGGATGCCCTGCGTGGCGGTGCGCCCCTGCCCGGTGAACAGCTGCGCGATCAGGTTCGCGGTCAGCGTCGCGTCCGCGCCCTGCTGGAGCCGGAACACGTTCACGTAGGCGCGGGCCGCGGCCACGGTGTCGAGGGTCTCGATCAGCTTCTCGATCACCTGCATCGTCTCTTTGGGCGCCGCGATGATCAGCGAGTTGATCCGCGCGTTGGAGACGATGTGGACGTCCGACAGGAACCCCGTCTCGTAGGTCTTGCCGTCCCGGGCCGAGAAGAACCGGATGGCGGTGGTCTTCGTGTGGATGCCGCCCGCGCTGCCGGTCCCGATGGTCGGGATCAGCGCGTTGATCTGCGCCACCTGGGTGCCCTGGAGCCCGCCCTGGCCGCCCGTGGTGATCTGCCCCTGCTGGCCCTGGAGCCCCTGCTGGCCCTGGACCCCCTGCTGGGCGCCGGCGGCGCCGAGCCCGCCCGCGGTCAGGCCGAACGCCGCCGCCCCGCCGGCGCTTTGCGCCAGCGGGCTGGTGAACGTGGACTGCGGCAAAGGGTTGAGCACGTTCGCCGTCAGCGCCTGGCTGAGCACCTGCCCCAGTTCGTCCGACAGCGCGTTCCGCAGTTGGAACACCCGCATGTCGTTGACGGCCGCGGACGTGGACACGTCCATCAGCGTGATCAGGTCTTCCGCGTCCTTCAGGTCGGCCGGGCTGCCCTGAACGAACACGGTGTTGCTGGCGATGTCGAACGTGACCCGGAACTGGTTCCGCGACTGCGGGTTGCCGGGGTACCGCGAGTTCCAGAAGTTCTGGATCTGCGTGGCGATGATCTGGGCCGACTGGTTCTTCAGCCGGTAGGCCTTGAACGGCGCGCTGGTGGGCTGGTCCAGCAGCCGCTTCAGCTCCTTTTTGACGTCCTCGAACCGGCCGTCGGGGGCGACGAGCAGGATGGCGTTCTGCTGCGGCAGCGCGAGCGCGGAGATGTTCTGCGTGCCGGCTCCGGCGCCCTGCTGCCCGCCGAACCCGCCCTGCCCGCCGAACCCGCCGGGCGCGGCCAGGCCGGTGCGCGCGGCCGGCACGTAGTTGCCGTTCTGCCCGAACTGCACCCGGGTGAGCAGGCCGTTGAACGTGTCGGCGATGTAGTTCGCGTCCCCGTGGTCGAGGTAGATGATCTCGACCCGCGGCTGCGTGTCCTTGTTCTGCTTCGACAGGATCTCGATCAGTTCCAGGATGATCTGGAGGTCCTTCGCGTCCGAGGTGCGTAGCACGAGGGTGTCCAGCCCGGTGATCGGGATGGCGGTGACGGTGCCGCGCGGGGCCGGCCCGGTGTAAGCGCCGGTCGCCGGGTCGGTCATCCCGCCCACCGCGCCGTAGCCGGGCGGCGGCACGGGCGGGTCCATCGGCAGCGGCCCGCCGGGGACCAGCGGCCCGCCGGGCTGCTGCGCACCGGCCGGCACGATTGCGCTGGTCTTCTGTGGCGCCGGCCGGTTGTAGCCGAAGTCCGGCGCGTCGGTCTGCGGGTCGTACAGCTTGGAGACCACCGAAGGGGCTTCCGTGCCCCGGTAGTCAAAATTTAAGGGGCCCTCCGGGCTGCGGTTGGCCGAGCGCCCGCCTCTGGCTCCGCCGCCGCCTCTGGCTCCGCCGCCGCCTCCGGTGGCCCCTCCGCCCCCGCCGCCGGGCCGCACGGCGCCTCCGCCCAGGCCGCCGAGGCCGCCGCCGCCGAGGCCGCCGAAGCAGCCGCCGCAGAACCCGCCCTGGCCGCCCTGGCCGCCGCCGCCGAGGCCGCCGAAGCCGCCCTGGCCG
>JBJSXS010000527.1:0-8185 GCA_046086545.1 Gemmata sp. | reverse complement strand
GGTCGCCTTCGCGCCCGCGGACGCGAGCGCGACGTTCGCCGGCTTCGGGCCGCTGGAGAACACCTCGAGCTCGTCGATGCACGGCTCGACGCCGTTCGTCGCGTAAACGGTGAACCGCACGAACTTGGCCTTCACCGGCTTGAACCGCTCGGTGTTGAGGCGCGGGCTGACCGCGGCGCGGCGGGCCGCGGTCGCGGTCGGGTCCGCGAGCGGCTCCAGTGCCGCGAGCTTCGCTTCGAGGGCGGTGAGCTGTTCGCGCGACTTTTCGGCCTCCTTCTCGCGCGCCGCCTCGTCGCCGCTGCGGACCGGGCGCTCGCCGTGCTGCACCCCGGCGAACACCGCCTTGAAGCGGTAGTAGTCTCCCTGTGGGATCGGGTCGAACTTGTGCGCGTGGCACCGGGCGCACGCGACCGTCAGCCCCAGGAACGTTGCCCCGGTGGTGCCGATCATGTCGTGCAGTTCGTCCGCGCGCTGGTTCAGGGTGAGCGTGATGTCCGGGCTTTTGACCTGGTCCCAGGCGCCCGCGACGAGGAAGCCCGTTGCGGCGTCGGCGCCGAACTGGTCGCCGGCCAACTGCTCCTTCACGAACAGGTCGTAGGGCTTGTCGTCGTTGAAGCTCTTGATGACGTAATCGCGGTAGTGGTACGCGGTCGGCCGCGGCTGGTTGGTCTCGAACCCGTTGCTCTCCGCGAACCGCACAGCGTCCAGCCAGTGCCGCGCCCACCGCTCTCCGAAGTGCGGGGACGCGAGGTACCGCTCGACCAACTTTTCGTAGGCGTTCGCGGCCCGGTCCGCGACGAAGGCGTCCGCCTCTTCGGGCGTGGGCGGCAGCCCGAGCAGGTCGAACTTCAGCCGCCGGATGAGCGTCCGGCGGTCGGCCTCCGGGGACGGCGCCAGCCCGCTCTCGCGGAGCTTCGCGCGGACGAACCGGTCGATCTCGTTTCGGCCTTCGGCGGCCGGCTCGTGTGCGTCCGGGGGAGCGGGGCGCCGGACCGGTTGGAACGCCCAGTGCTTGTCGGCACTCGCGTCGGCCGCCGGCCACTTCGCGCCGCCTTCGATCCACTTCGTGAGGGTCTGAACGTCGGCCGCGCCGAGCGCCGGGCGGTTGGGCGGCATGCGCTCGCTCGCGTCCGCGGCGGTCACCCTCTTGAGGAGCGGGCTGTCGGCCGGGCTGCCGGGCGCGACGGCTCTTCCCGAGTCACCGCCTTTGAGCGCGTCCGCGGCGCGGTCGAGGCGCAGCCCGCCCTTCTGCTTGTCCGGCCCGTGGCAGGACACGCAGTGCTTGGCCAGAATCGGCTCCACGTCGCGGGCGAAGTCCGGCGCCCCCTTCGGCGGCTCGCTGCGCACGCCCGCGACCGTACAGCCGAGCAGAGCGAGCGCGATTAGAGAGCGGCGGGGCATGAGCGGTCCCGGTTGCTGAGAATGTGATTATCCTACCCGCACGCGCCGCGCGAGCGGAAGCGTTTTTGTCGTGCGCGCCACCTCTCGGAGGTGCCGACGTGCGCCGCGAACAAGGGGACACGCGGCGCAAGCGCGACCGTTCTCGTGCAGCGAGCGGCCGGCGGCCCTCGCGCCGCGGACCGCGCCCCGGGCGGTTTCACCCCCTCACCGAAAAACGGGCGCATCGCCGCGACGATGGCCGCGCGGTCGTGGCCCTCGTTGGCCCGGAGCCACTTGCGTTCACAACGGTTTGAGCCACCGGGGCCGCGGGGCCGCACGAACGCCAGCCCTGCCGCGCCGTGTTCGTAGTGGGCGGACTCGTCTGGGGGCCGCACCCCGAGGCCGGTTGGAACCGTCGCGAAGTGGGGCACGCCCGAGGCGTAGGAAAAGGTCCAGCGCCCTCTCGCGCCCGGCGCAACTTCGGTCGAACCCGTGCAGGAGGTCGGTGGCGGGTTCCAGGCCGCGCCGTCGCGGGCCCGTTCGGGTGTGATGTCGGCCCGAGCCAGAACCCGCGCTTCGACCGCGCGCCGTGCCGTGCGGCCGCGCTCACTCCTCGTAATCGACCCACCCCTCGCGGCGGCGGCCCAGGGCGTCCACCTGCCAGTAGCGGCCGCAGACCGCGTCGAGGCAGGTGAGCCACCCGCCGGCGAAGGCGCCGGTGTCGATGCACACCGCCCCCGGGACTGTCTTCGGCGCGCCGGACCGCTGCGAGGTGTGTCCGCAGATCACGGTCTTCCCCGAGTCGTGGCGCATCGCGTCCGGCAAGAACTCCCAGTACAGCATGTCGTCGGGCTGCTCGTCGAGCGGGAGGTCGGGGTACAGGCCGGCGTGGACGAAGATGAACCGGTCGGTTTCGAAATAGGGCAGGAGGTCGTTCTCCAGGAACTCCCAGTGCCCGTCCGGCACGTCCGTGAACACGCCGCTCACGCCCATCGCGGGGCCGTAGGAGCCGAGCGCCTGGGTGCCGCCGACGCTCAACCACTCCTTGCGGTCGCTGCGGCTCCCGTGCCGCGCGGCGAGCATCATGACTTCGTGGTTCCCGCGGAGACACACCGCCGGCAGGCGCTGCTTCAACTCGATGAGCCGGTTAATGACGCCGCGCGTGTCCGGGCCGCGGTCCACGTAGTCGCCCAGGAAGACGAGCCGGTCGGCGGGTGTGGGGGCCACCCACGCGAGCAGGTCGTCGAGGTGGCCCAGGCAGCCGTGAATGTCGCCGAACGCGAGCAGTCGCATCGTGAGCGTCTCCGTCGGGCGGCTTCAGAGTACCGCCAACCGGCCCTCGTTGTCTTCGGCCCGTTTCGTGCATCGGTCCGGCACGAGCCTGTCTGCGCTAACACCCGTACCCCGGCGGGCGGTTGCGGACCCGCCGGGGTACGGGTAAGGCCCACGGCTTTTCCCCGGGTGATTTTCGGGCTGAGAGGCACACCCCGGCCGGGGCGCGGTCGGTTCGGCCAGACCAGCCCCGTGAGCGGGCGCCGGCCCGGCGGCCGACCGGCACCCCTTGGTCTACGGAGGGCTGAGGTCAAAGTCGTACGCGCCCGGGGCCGGGTTATCGACCACCTCCACCTTCAGGTCGGTCGTGTGCCGCTGCGTGTACTTGGGGTGGACGATCCAGATCGGCACCCAGTCCATCCGAACCTCCACCGGGTTTTTGGTGGCCATTACCATGACCTTGTATGGTCCCAGTGCGGCCCCGCCCTCGCCGCGCAACTCGAGCTGATAGGTTCCGTTGGAGGAGATGTTTCCCATCGGGCAGTCGATCCGCTTGCTCCCGGCGCTCTCGTCGGGAATGAAGACGATCTCGCCCTTCGGCAGCGGCACCCCTGCGAGGGTCACACGCCCCGAGACGACCACCTTGCGCTCGTCGTCTTTCTTCCCACACCCGGCCGCGACCGCCGCGGCCAGCAGGCCGACGAGCAGCCCCGCCGACCAGAGCCGGCGCGGGCCGAGATGATCCTCACTTCGCATGTGTCACCAGCCGCCTGAGGGGGTTTGTCCGTCGTCGCGAATCGCGAGCCAGCGGAGGACGGTTGCGTAATTCGTCGAGGCCAGGAGGAATTGGACGTGCCCGTCGCAGAACAGGACGTTAGCGCCGCCGGTGTGCGCCGACTGGACCGGCCGGTTCCACCCGTACCGGCCGAACCCGTCGTCGAAGGCCGTGCGGGCCTTCGTGTTGATCGGGTATCGCAGGGTGGCGATCGATCCGCCGCCCTCGTTGTTCTTGGTGGCGAAGGTGTTGTTCGGGGGCGCGTCCTTGGGCGGCACGTTCGAGAGGCAGGACGCCCACAGCCCCGCCCGCTGGTCGGACCGGTGGTCGGCTTTGTTGCCGTTGATGTCCAGGACGAAGTCCGACTGCTCGCCCACGACAATCGTGTTACTCGTTCCGTCGGTGATGCCGACCGAGGTGAGCCGGGCGCCGGGGAACAGTACCCCGTTCGACGCGGCCCAGCCCCCGTGGGACACGTAGGTCGTACTCGGCGGCGACCAGTTGGCCACCCGGTTCAAGCCGGTCGGGTCGGTGTAGGTGTTGGGGCTGCCGGCCGCACCCATGATGCCGACGTAGTTCCCCGCCTGGATTTGAATCGGCGGGTTGGACGCGTTGTCCTCCGGGCGGATGAACGGGGGCAGCGGGCTGCTCGGGCAGACGTGGATGGTAATGAGAACTTGGTCGAGCGCGATGACGTTGGCCGCGTCGGTCGAGGAGACGCTGTAGAAGGCTTCGGCCGAGGCGGGCGAGGCGATCGCCCCGCTCATCTGTAGCCTGGCGGCGGCGGTCTCGCCCTCCACGAAGGGCAGCGTGCGAGCGGCCCAACTCGCCCGCCAGTACCCGCCCAGGGGGCTTATGTCGTTACCGCTCGGGAGGAAGCTGTTGGCCGACTCATAGTTGTGGAACGCCAGACCGATTTGCTTGAGGTTGTTCTGGCACTTCATTCGCGCCGCGGCCTCGCGCACCTTCTGCACCGCGGGCAGCAGCAGCCCGATCAATATGGCAATGATGGCGATGACGACGAGCAGCTCGATGAGTGTGAATGCGGAACGGTCTCGGGGGCGGGGTGCGGAACAGGGCACTGCAGACCTCCTGAGGATGAAAGGCGGGTCTGGAAACGGCCAACACAATACTGAACGCGGCCGGCGGATGAAGCGGTTCTTGCGTGTCGGCTGGGAGCGGGCGGCGCTCGGCGGGCGGGGAGAAAACATTAACATTATGACGCCCCGTAGCGGCCGACGCAACCGAATTCGCTGCTCGTCGGAAGCCGCGGAGCGGTCGGAAATCGGCCAGCCGCCCCGCACACACTGCGCCGCCCGCACCAGCCGAAGCCAACGGATGTTCCAGCCGGACGCCGGGGCCGCGTCGGCCGTCGGCGCGCGTTTGTGCCCATAAACTGATGAAGCGGCGCCTGGTCGAGGGCCGGTCGGACCACTCGGGTGAGCGCTCGCGTCGCTCGCCGGGCGCGGGGTGAGGCCACCAACGGAAGCACTCAATGCCAATCATCCTCTTCGACATCGACGGGACGCTGGTGCGCACGGGCGGGGCCGGCAAGTTCGCGATGGAGGCCGCGCTCACGTCCGCGTTCGGCGTGACCGAGTTGCGCGACGTGGTGAAGTACAGCGGGCGCACCGACGCGGCCATCGGCCGCGACCTGCTCGAGGTTCACGGCATCAGCCCGACTGATGCGAACCAGCAGACGTTGCGGGACACGTACCTCGCGAACCTGCCCGGGAGTTTGAAGGAGCGGGGCGGCGAGGTGTGCCCCGGCGTGCCCGCGTTGCTCGCCGCGGTTCACGGACGGCCCGGGTTCGTGCTGGGCCTACTCACCGGCAACGTGCGCCAGGGGGCGATGCACAAGCTCGGGCACTTCCGACTCTGGGACTTCTTCGTGTGCGGCGGGTTCGGCGACGGGCACCACGACCGCGACGACGTGGCGCGCGCCGCGCTCGGGAGCGTGCGCGTGCACCTGGGGCGCGACGTCCGCCCGGGCGACGTGTGGGTGATCGGGGACACCCCGCTCGACGTGAGCTGCGCCCGGGCCATCGGCGCGAACGCGGTCGCGGTAGCCACCGGCTGGCACCCGGTCGAGGAGCTCGCGGGGTGCGCACCCGACCTGGTGTTCAACGACCTGTCGGACCACACCCGCCTGCTGGCCGCGTGGCGCTGAGGCGGTCGGCCAGCAGCGCCTCTTTCGCCAGCGCCTCGAGCGCCGGGCCGATGCTGTCCGCGATTCCCCGGCGCAGTTCGTCCGGATCGCTCACCGCCTGGCCCCCGCGCCGCACGGTCAGCGCGCCCGCGGTCGCGAGCGCGGCGACCGCCTCCGCCAGCGCCGCGCGGTCACGGGTGCCGTCGAGCAGCGGCAGCAGGTGCCGGGCGAAGTCGGTCAGGCTGACCACCTCGTGCCGCCGGTTCGTCACGGAGGTGCGGCCCGCGGCCGCCGCCGCCCGGGCGTGCGCGAGTGCCGCCGGCCTGTTGCCCGGCGCCCGGGCGAACGTGAGCGGCTCCGCGTGAAGTTCGATCAGGTCCGACGAGATGAACGCGTTCAGCAGCGCCAGGCCCAGACCCGACACCTCCGCCTCGGTCACGAGGCGCCCGAGTGCGGCGGCGACGCGCTCGGGCAGTTCCGCGAACGGCACCGTACCCGGCCACGCCGCCAGCAGTGCCGCCATCGCCGCCTTGAACGCCGGGTTCGTGGCCGAGATCACCATGCCGCTCGCGCTCTGGAACTGCTGCGCCGCGCTCGGACCGCTCGGCGCCCGGCCCACGGCCCTCGCGCCGCTGGCGGCGTGCAGGCCGTACACGCGCTCCGGCACGATGGCCCAGTCCGGCGCCGCGTCGGCGCGCACCAGCAGCGTCTCGCGGAACGTGCGGTTGCGCACGAAATCGAGGTACTGCTCGGCCTGAATCTGGTCGGTCGCCAGGGCCGCGAGCGTCTTCTGCACCTCGGGGCCGAAGTTCCCGGTGACCATCGTGTTGATGTGGGCCTCGCCCAGGTAGCGCAGCCCGTGCCGGGCGGCCCGCGCCATGAACTGGTGGAAGTAGACCGGCTCGTTGAAGTCTTCGAGCTGCTCGTGGTACAGGTACTGGTCCGACTGCCGGCGGAGCAACTCCAGCTCGCTGCGGAGCAGGACGCCGTAAGCGCCGGCGTCTTTCTGTGTCGATTGCGCGAGGAAGTCGAGCAGCGCGCGGGCCTGTCCGACGCGCTCGGCCGGGCCGTCGAACCGGAGCGCGTGGTACCGCATCATGTCGCGGATCATGCCGCGCATGTGCCACCCGGGGTACGTGTTGTAACTGACGTAGGCCACCCCGTTGGGCGCGAGCCGGGCGGCGCACACGTCAAAAATTCGGTCCTGCACGTTCGGGGGCACCCACGAGTAGACCCCGTGGCACACGATGTAGTCGAACGTGCCGTAGCCGTCGTCGACGTCGGTGATGCTCGCGTGCCGGAGCGAGACGTTCGTCAGGCCCGCGGCGCGCGCGAGGCGCTGGCCGTCGTCGATCTGGCGCGCCGACAGGTCGACCCCGACGAACCCCGCGGCGGGCAGCGCCTCGGCCATCGGGATCAGGTTGCCGCCGGCGGCGCACCCGAGTTCGAGCGTGCGGCACGTCGCCACGGCCGGCGGGGCCAGGCCGAACAGCGTGGCGATGACCGCCAGCTTCGACGGGTGCGTCTGCGGGTACGGGAAGCTGTCGTAGGGGACATCGTCGTAGCTGGTGTGCGGCGCGCTCATGCCGGGTATGATAGGCGGAGCGTTCGGCGCTGGTCGCGCGGCCCCGCGGCCGGTATCATCGGGCACATCCCGCCCCGCGTTCTCCCCTCCGAGGCTCGTAATGTCGCGCCGCCGTTCTCTGCTCGCAATTTCCGGCTTCGCGCTCGGTGTCGCGCTGGTGCAGTCCACCGGCGAGCGCGACGCGGTCGCGCAGCCGAAGGCGCCGGTGATCGCCCCCGCGCCGCAGGCGCCCGCGCTCACCACCCCCGCGACGCTCGGGGCGAAGCCCGGGGACGAGGTGGAGTTGACGCTCACGGGCACCAACCTGGCGGACGCCCTGAGCGTGATGCTGACGGCGCCCGGGAAGGCGACCATCCCGACCGACAACAAGAACGGCACCGACGCCGCGAAGCTCAAGGTGAAGGTCGCACTGGACCCGAAGTGCCCCATCGGGTTGTACACGGTTCGCGTGGCCACGAAGCACGGCGTGTCGAACGCGCGCCCCTTCGTCGTGGACACGCTCGCCCCCGTCGCCTCGACCGGAACGAACCGCAGCAAGGACGCGGCCCAGGCGGTGACCGCGCCGTGCGTCGCGAGCGGCGCGCTCGCGGCCGAAACCAGCGAGTTCTACAAGGTGCAGGTGGCGGCCGGGCAGAAACTCGCGTTCGAGGTGCTGGCCCGCCGCATCGGGTCGCCGCTCGACCCCATCGTGGTGCTGCACGACGCGAAAACGAAGCGCGAGCTGGTTGACCTGTACGCCGACGACACGCCGGGGCTACAGGGCGACTGCCGGCTGTCGCACACCTTCAAGGACGCCGGGGAAGTGCTGGTCGAGGTGCGCGACACCACGCACCGCGGCGGGGCGGACTTCTTCTACCGGCTGCGCGTCGGCGACTTTCCGGGCGCGACAACGGCGTTCCCGCTGGCGGCCGAGGGCGGCAAACAGGCGAGCATCGGGTTCGCCGGGCCGGAGACGGTTCCCCCCGTGACCCTCACGGCCCCCAAGAACGCCGCCGCGTTCTACGCGGTGCCTGCGGCCGGGAAG
>JBJSXS010000526.1:0-2865 GCA_046086545.1 Gemmata sp. | reverse complement strand
GGCGCGCGGCGCGCGGGCGCGGCGACAGACCCGACACCGCCTCGAACCACGGCGCCCGGTCGGGCACGACGTTGACGTCCACGGCTTCCGTCGTGCGCAGCTTCTTGCCGCCAACCTCGCTGGCCAGCGCGAGGCGCAAAGCGCCGCTCTGGGGCACGCGAAACGTGGCCGTCCCACTCAGCCGGTCGGGCCCGAGCTCGAGCGCGAGCGGACTGGAGCGGGCTTCGCCGTTCGGGTGCCAGTCCAGGTGCGCCAGCGCGGGCGGGCGCGTGAACTTCAGGTGCAGCGTGAGCGCGCTGTGTTCGGGCACGAGGAGACGTTCGAAGCCCCGCGCCTCTTTCGGGCCGCCGGTGTACGCCGGCGGCACGACCTCGATGCGCGTGCCGGCGGCGAGTTCCACCGGGTCCAGCGCGGTGACCCGGAGCCACTCGCTCGTCGCGGCCCCGATCTGCACGCGGTACTCGAAGTCCCCGGGCACCTCGGCCCGCGTGGCGTGGAACGCGCCGGCGCCGTCGGCGGTCATCGGCACCCGCTCCTCGGGCGCGCCGGGGCCGGCGCGGGACACCAGCACCGCCGCGCTCGGGACCGGGGCGTTTGCGTCCGTGCTCTGCGCGTAGGCGGTGAGGGTGACCGGGCCGCCGCGGCGCACCACCGGCTCGCCGGAGGTGACGACCACGCGCCCGCCGGCCCCCGGGGTGCGGGACCAGGGCAGCAGCACCCGGCGCAGCCGGTCCGCGCTGCCGGGCACAACGCCCGCGGCGATCAGGAACCCGAGCAGCGCGATCAGCGCGCCGCACACCGCGAGCTTCGCCGGGTAGGTGGGGATGGCACCGGCCAGATCCGCCCGCTTCGCGCGCCGGGCCGCGTCCGCGGCCAGCGCGGCGCGGACCCCGGGCGACGTTTCGGGCGCCGGCGCCCCGACCACCGTTTCGAGCCGCTCGGCCAGTTCGGGCGCGCGCCGGGCCAGTTCGCGGGCGACCTCGGCCAGCGGGATGTCGGCCTGCCACGGGCGCACGACCAGGCGCCACACCAGCACCCCGAGCGCGGTCGCCCACACAGCGACGAACAGCCCGCGGGCGGCGGCCGGGAGCGTGACGAGGGCGTCGAGCAGGAGCACGAAGGCGGTGGCGGCGACCGCGGCCAGGAGGCACGCGCTGGCGCCCCGCGCCACCACACCGCCCGCACCCGCGGGACCAGCGCGGCGAGGCGCTGTTCGAGGGCGTGCGGGAGTGCGGCGGCCATCTGCGCTCCGAGGAACCGGCGTTTCGACCGCGCCCGGACGCGCGCGAAGTGTGTGCCTAAACTATACCCGCGGTCGGGCGCCCGCGGCAAGAACGCGTCCCACCCCGTCGGACCTGGTACCCACACATGGTCTCGCCCGAGCGCCTGGAGTCGATGCAGAAGGGGTGGGTGCGCACCCTGGACAAGTACCGGGTCGCCCCCGCGGACGCGTACCCCGCGTTCGACGTGCTGGTGGCCGCGTACTCGGCTCCCGAGCGGCACTACCACAACCTCGAACACCTGACCGAGATGTTCCGCGTGGTTGACCGCCTCGCGGCGACCGTGGAAGACCCGAACGCGCTGCAACTGGCCGTCTGGTTCCACGACGCGGTGTACGACTCGCGCGCCAAGGACAACGAGCCGCGCAGCGGTGAACTCGCGGTGGACCTGCTCGGCCCCGTCGGGGTGCCGGCGTCGGTCATCGAGCGCGTCGTGAAGCTGATCTGGGCGACCGCCCACGCAGCCGAACCGCCCGCGGACCGGGACAGCCGCGTGCTGCTCGACGCCGACCTCGCGATCCTCGGCGCGGCACCGGAGCGGTACGCGCGGTACGCGGCCGACATCCGCAGGGAGTACGCGTGGGTGCCCGACGCCGAGTACAAGGCCGGGCGCGCGAAGGTGCTGGAGCGGTTCCTCGCGGCCCCGCGCCTGTACCACTCGCAACTGCTGTTCGAGGAAGGGGAAGCGCGCGCGCGCGAGAACCTGCGCGACGAGCTGGCGCGATTGTGAGCCCCGCCCCCCGGCCCCTTCAGGGAGGGGGCCGGGACGGGGTTCGAATCCCTTTCGCCCCGCGCCCCTCTAACGGTGCGACGCCCGCCTCCGACCATACCCAGAGAGCGCGGGAGGGAGGACACACATGGACCTGAACCAGTTCACCGAGAAGGCACAACAAGCACTCGCCGGCGCGCAGAAGCTCGCGGCCCGGTTCAGCCACCAGCAAATCGACGTCGAGCACGCGATCCTGTCGCTACTCGATCAGGAGAAGGGGCTCGCGCCCGCCATCCTTGCGAAAGCGGGGGTGTCGGCCGACGCGGTCACGCTCAAGGTGCAGCGCGAGTTGGAGAAGTTGCCGAAGGTCACCGGGGGCAACGCCGAACCGCGGCCCACGCAGCGCCTCGTCAAGCTCCTCGACACCGCCGAGAGCGAAGCCAAGAAGCTGACGGACGAGTACGTGTCGGTCGAGCACCTGCTGCTCGCGGCCACCGACGACCGCGGCGCCGCCGGGCACGCCCTGCGCGAGTTCGGCCTCACGCGCGACCGGCTGCTTTCGGCCCTCCGCGAGGTGCGCGGCAGCCAGCGCGTGACCTCGCAAAACCCCGAAGAGACCTATCAGTCCCTTGAAAAGTACGGGCGCGACCTCACCCAGTTCGCGCGCGCCGGGAAGCTCGACCCGGTGATCGGGCGGGACGAGGAGATCCGCCGCGTCATGCAGGTGCTGTCGCGGCGGCAGAAGAACAACCCGGTGCTCATCGGCGAGCCCGGCGTCGGCAAGACCGCGGTGGTCGAGGGCCTCGCCCAGCGCATCGTCGAGGGCGATGTGCCCGACTCGCTGCGCAACAAGCGACTCGTGGCGCTCGACCTCAC
>JBJSXS010000525.1:0-4399 GCA_046086545.1 Gemmata sp. | reverse complement strand
CGATCTCGATGCCGAACTCGGTGAGGAGTTTCTTGCGGCCGGCCACGTCATCGACACCGGCCGGAATCTTCACCGCGTTCAGTTGCGGGAGCCGGCAGCTCTCCGCGGCGATGTACTCCATGCCGATCGCTTCGAGGCCGGCGCGCAGCGCCTTGTGGTTCCGAACGTGCCGCGCCCAGCGCGCCTCCAGCCCTTCTTCGAGGACGAGCCGCAAGCCCTCACGGAGTGCGTAGACCGACGTGATCGGTGCGGTGTGGTGGTACGACCGGTCCCCGCCCCAGTAGCTCATGATCGCGGTCAGGTCCAAGTACCAGCTTTGCACCTTCGCCTTGCGGCTCTTGAGCTTGTCCACCGCGCGCGGGCTGAAGCTGACCGGGGACATCCCGGGCGGGCAACTCAGCCCCTTCTGTGAGCAGCTGAACGCCGCGTCCACCTCCCACGCGTCCAGTTCCACCGGGGTGCAGCCGAGCGAGGTCACGCAGTCCGTAACGAGCAGCGTGTCGAACTCGTGGCACAACTTGCCAACGGCGGCGACGTCTTGCAGCGCGCCGGTCGAGGTTTCCGCGTGGACCAGGCCCAGCACCCGCGGGCGCGTTTCCTTGAGGACGTCGCGCAGTTCGTCCAGGCCGAACACCTGGCCCCAGGGCTTTTCCTTGACGGTGAGCTTGCAGCCGGTGCGCCCGGCCACGTCAATCATGCGGGTGCCGAAGTACCCGATGCTGCACACGGTGACCGCGTCGCCCGGCTCGACCAGGTTGACCAAGCACGTCTCCATGCCCGCCATGCCCGTCGCGCTCACCGGGAACGTGAGCTGGTTCTTGGTCTTGTACACCTCGCGCAGCATGGTCTGCGTTTCGGTCATGATCTCCAGGAACTGCGGGTCGAGGTGCCCGAGCAGCGGAGTGGACATCGCGGACAGTACCCGGGGGTGCGCGTCGCTCGGCCCCGGCCCGAGGAGCAGGCGCGGGGTGGGGCTGAGTTGGCTAGGGATCGTTGTCATGGTGCTTTCAGGGTGAGGAGAATGTTACGCGCTCAACCGGCGCGCCCGACGACTAGTTTACTGACGGCTTTGAACTGCGGGTGCGTGGCGTCGCCCACCCACTCGAACGCGACCGCCTCGGCGGTGGTCGGTACGGCCCCGGCCTGTTCGAGCCGCCGCAGGGCGGTGTCGTGGTCAAGCGCGCCGCGCGCGGCCAGCGCGTCCACCGGTAGGAACACGTGCAACCCCGCGTGGAGAAGGTCCATGGCCGTTTGCGCGACACACACGTGCGTTTCCATCCCGACCAGAACCACGTTCGGCCGTCGGAGCATTTCGAGTTCCTCGAGGAACGTGTTCGCCCCGCAGCAGCTGAACGCGGTCTTCGCCGGCAAGTTGGGCGAAAGGCGGCGCCCGATCTCGGCGTTCGTCGGCCCCAGCCCCTTCGGGTACTGTTCGGTGGCGCGCACCGCAACCCCGAGCAGAGCCGCGACGTCGAGGACGAAACCGGCGTTCTTCACCAGCGCGCCCGCGGTCGGAATCTTCGCCAGGAGCTTGTCCTGGATGTCGATGACCACAACGACCGACGTTTCGGGGCGCAACCGCTTCACGGTGTTCATTCGTCACGCTCGTGTTTCAAGGGCGGTGCGAAGCCGGGCGAGGTCGCCCTGCAATTCCGCGAGCCGGGCGTCCGACGGCGCGATCCCGCCGAACCGGTCCTGATAATACGTTTCCGCCCACGCGATTGGAACCGCGGCCAGCGGTTCGCACGCCGGGCGCGTGCGGAGCACGGCCTCCGCGGTCTGCGCAAATTCCAGCAAAGTCTGCCCGGGCGCGGGCACGAGTCCGTGTGCCCCCAGTGCCGCGAGCAGTTCCCCGAACCATCGCGTCGGCGCCCCGGACCGGCACGCCTCAGGGCTGCGGCCCGCCCGGCGGCGGCGCATCACTCGCAGGGCGGACAGAACCGCGGCCACGGCGACGGCGGCAAACAGAGCTTCAGGCCGCGACAGGAGGTCGGCCAGCGACCCGAGCGTGGCCTTGCGCTGTTCGGCGGTGTAGTCGATCGCGTACCGCCGGAACTGCGTTTCGAGCCAGGCGTTCGATTGCAGCCACAGGTTTCCGCCCCCGGTCCCGTCGTCGCCCCCGCCGGGCGTCGGGTCCAGGCTGCGCCAGTGGTACATGCGCTCCGGCCCGCCAGCGGCGCGCTCGTCCGCAGGAACTGGCACCGACACCAGCGCCTCGACCCAGGCGTGCGCGTGTTCCTGCTTCACCACATACTTTCCGGCGCCGGTGTGTTCGCACCCCTTGAACCCCAGCACGAACACGGCCGGGACGTCCTGCGACCAGAGCATCAGCGTCAGCGCGGTGGCGAACCGCTCGCAGTGCCCGGCCCGCGAGTTGAACAGGAAGTCTTCGATGGGATCGACCTTCGAATCGACCCGGCGGAGTTCGGAGGTGTAGGTGAACGTGCGGTCGCCCGCGAGGTGCTCGGCGAACGCCCGCGCGAGCCGGTCGTGGTGTTCCTCGCGCACCCGCCGGCGCCAGTCTCGCAGCACCGCCGGGTCGCGCCACTCGGCCGGCAACTGACCCGACGCGATCAGGTCGTCCAGCAACTTGTCGGCGTACTCCTTCACGCGGGCCGGTGGGGTGCCCGTGAGCTGACCGCGGGCGTGGCCGAGCACCCCACCGGCGAAGAGCTGGAACCCGGGGCCGAGGTCCGGGACCGCGCCGCGGTTGTAAGCCTGGAGGTACTGCGCCGGGCGCCCACGTTCCTCTACCGCCTGTTCCCAGTAGAAGGTGCCGTCGGGACTCGGCATCCACCCGCGCGGTCCCGCGGCCGTCGCGGCGGCCACGGGCGGGGGCTGATCGGGTCGCCACGCGACCGGGTCGGCAAGGAAGTACGCGGGCGTTCGCGGCGGAGTTGTGAAGGTGAGGGTGAACTGTCCCGGCCCGAGGTCCGGGGCGGACCACACGTCCCAGGGGGCGGGTTGGGCGGCGGTCCGCGTGAGGCTCGGCAGCGGCCCCTCGCTGACCTTCCAGGTGCCCCCGGAGTAGGACCGGCGGACGGACCCGCGCCACCGCTGGTCCGGCGGCAGGTCCGTCTTCGGCGCGCCGTCGGGCCCGGTCGCGGACACCTCGAACGCGGTCTCGTCGTTCGCCCGCAGCGTCCCGGTGCGGGTCAGGTCCACCATCTGATCGGCGGCGTACCCGATCTCCACCCGCGGCTTGCCGAAGTCCGCCTTCTGCGCCTGCGACCGCGGGGTCAGCAGGTACAGCGGGACCGCGACGGCCCCGGCGGCCACGGCCCACGCGACCGCGGGCGCGAGGCCGGCCCGCGCGCCGTACCGCTCGGCTGACGCGAACGCTGCGCGCGGGCTCATGACCTTCGGGTCCGGGACCGGCGGTACGATCCCACTCGCGCGATGCAGGTAGAACAGCGCGAGGCTCCAGACGGCCGTGACCAGATACAGCCCAACCAGCGCGAAGCACAGCGGTTCGTCGGCGAATGCCGCGGCCAGCCCGACCCCTGCCAGCGCGGTGCCGTGGAGCGTCCAGTAGTCGCCCGCGTGTTTCTCGCCTCGGGCCACCTTGGCCGCCAGGACGAGCATCACCAGCGGCCCGCACAGCCCGACCAGCATCGTGTTCCAGCCCATGTTCGCCGTGGTCGGTTCCTCCAATTCGAGCTTGATACGGAACGCGGCCCACGCCAGGAACGCGACCCCGACCCCCGCCCCGAGTCGGTTCGCCGCCGGGATCGCGAGGAGCGCGAACCGCGTTTCGGCGAAGTACAGCGCCCCGAGCGCGACGACCGCGAGCGCGGCGAACACCGCCACCTCGGGCAGCATCGGCGCCTGCGCGTACCCCAGAGCAACACACGCCAGCGCGAGCGTCAGGTAAGTGCTGAAACGGAATGTCGCTTCGGTCGGCATGGCGGCAATTCAAAATGAAAAGGGCAAAGCGAAAAACGGAAGGGGCCGGCAGGCGCCGCCGCACTCGTATTCCCGATTCACAGCTTTAATTTTTGCACACATCATTGTTCAGCTCGAGCTACTGGCGGCTGGTACCAAGGGAGCCGGTCGTCGGGACTGACGGCCGCAAACGACTTGCCCGTCGCGCGTGCCAGCGCAGCGGCGAACGGCGTGTTCTGGCGGCTGCTCACCAGCACCCGCGCGCCGCGCGCCAGTCGCCCGCCGAACGCGCCGGCCCCAGGCGCTTCGCACACGGCGGCGCCCGCGACGTCCGCCAGCGGCCCCAGTGCGGCGCGCACGTCCTCGTCCGAGCGGGCGGTTGCGGGGGCGTGGCCCGGTACGACTACCATCACCGGGCTGTCGAAGGCGCGCCGCCACGTCACCGCGATGGTGACCGCGAGGCTGAGTGCCGCTTCGAGTCGGTCGCGGTCCGCGGGCGCCGGGTCGGGCGGGA
>JBJSXS010000524.1:0-4795 GCA_046086545.1 Gemmata sp. | reverse complement strand
GGGCCGCCTCGCGGGCGCGGTTGAAGTTCGCGTCCAGCACCCGGGCCGCGTCCACCTCGGCCAACGCGTTTGGTAGCGCGAATTGCGCCGCAGGAAATTCGGTCGACGAGTCCGAAGGTGTGGCAAAGTCTTTGGAGGTATGGGTTTCCGTTCGGTCGGCCGGCCCTCTCAGAACGCCCTCAAGTTCCTCCGGCGCAACGCCCAGAGCCGCCGCCTGCTGCCGGAAGGTTGGGTCCGCACGGAGGACTGCGAGCAGCAGCGCGTCGGTAAGAAATTCGGGGTCGTGGCGCACCGCGAGCGACCACGCGCGGGCCGCGTCGAAAAGGGCGGAAACGTCGGGCGCGACCGGGCTTTCCGCACGGCTGAGACGGTCGCGGAGGTCCGCCACGTCCAGCCCGAGGCGCCCCAACAGCACCGCCGGGCGGCCCTCCTCCTCGTCCAGAAGCGAGAGAACGTAGTGCGCGAGGGCGACGCGAGCGCACCCGAGCCGGTCGGCCCATGCCCGTGCCCCGCTGACCGCTCGCTCGACTCCCGGACTGGTCTGGTGCATAGCTCCGGCGCCCCATTCGGAAATGGACATTGTACTGCGAAAGCCGCTACAGGCGGAACGACCGGCACCCGCACGGCGGCTCGTTCCGGTTCGCGCACTGTCCCGGTCCAGACCCGGGGGGCCGGGGTCGATGAAGTTGAACAGACGAACGGATTCGTCATCGACCGGTGTCAGGGGACGGCCATGCAGGTACCGCCGCGTACGCACAGACTCGCCACCCGGATCGTGGCCGGCGTCGTCCCCCTGTCGGTCATCATCGGGGCCACGGTCAGCGCCCAGCAGCCACCGCCGGTGACGCCACCGCTGCCGCTTTACAGTTCGGTGAACTCGCAGAACCCCCTGCCCGCGCCCGCCCCGCTGCCCCGCCAGCCGGCCGACAAGAACGGCGCCGGCGACGACAAGAGCGCCGACCCGGCCGACCGCTATCCGGAAACCGGACCCGAGTTGTCGCTCGGCGAGTGCATCACGGTCGCGCTGGAGCGCCAGCCGTCGCTGCGGGCCGTCAAGGAGAGCACCGCGGCCACCGAGATCGGGTACAAGGCGCTCACCAACTTCGGCACCGCCAGCACACTCATCAGCCCCGACCTGGAGATCCGCAAGCAGCAGGCCAAACGCGGGCTCATGGCGACCTCGGCCGAGTACCAGAAGTTGCACAACGAGGTCGTACACGACGCCACCCGGTTGTACTACACCGCGGTGTACGCCAAGCAGCAGGCGCAGCTCGCGGATCGTGTTGTCGCCCGGCTCGGGCTGCTGGTCGAGATCGGGCGCGAGACGCTCCGCAGCACCCCCGCGAAGGAACTCGAAGGGTTCAACCTGCTCAAGCTCCAGATGATGGAGAACGGGCTGTTCGAGGCGCGCAAACTTCAGCTCAGCGCGCGCGTCGGCCGGCAGAAGGCGCTGTCCGGGTTGCGCGAGGTCATGGCCGTCGATGACCGCACGTTCCCGTTCCAGATCAAGGACAAAGAACTGCCGGTGATGAGCCAGAAGGCGGCGCTCGCGAAAGAGCGGGTCGCGGAACTCACGCTCGAGCGCCGGCCGGAGCTGGTTCTCGCCGCCGCCGGCGTGGACGCGTTCCGGCTGGAAGTCTACGCGCAGGGCAAGATCCCGTTCCGGCGCGTGGCGCCCACGCTCGCGCAAGGGGCGGACATTCACGCCAAGGAGATTCCGGCAACGACCCGGTCGGGGACCGACTATCGGCCCGGCGGGATCATCCCGGAGATGCCGACGCAGTTGGTCGGCAGCAAGTACGACCGCGTGTGCCGCGCGATGGCGTTCGCGCGCCGGGCCGAGGCGGTGTACGACAAGGCGCACAACCTCATTCTGGTCGAGGCCGAGAACGCGTTCCTCGACTTCGACCTCGCGTCGCAGCGGCTCAGCATCGCCCAGCAGCAGTTCAAGCTGAGCAAGGAGATGCAGGAGCAGGCCCGGGCGGTGGCCGAGATCACCAAGGCGAAGGACCAGCTGGTGCAGGCCGAGGTGGCCGCGGCGAAGGCCCAGTCGGACTACGTGGAGGCGGTGTACACGTACCTGATGTCGCTGGCCGCCCTGGAACGGGTCACCGCCGGCGGCATCCGGCCGAGCTTCCCGGACCGGTGACGCGCGGAGCCCACCGTTCTCGGCCCTCGTTCGGAACGCGGCGATTCGAGCGCCGGGCGCGGGTTCGGCATCGGGCCTTCAGCTGGTAACTGACAACTGATCACCGATAACTTCCTCGGAAGGGGTGCCTCGTGGGTCGCGCGTGCAGTTGGGCGGTGTGGGGGCTGTTCCCGGTCGCGGTGGCGGTGTTCGGCCCGGCCCCGCGGGCCGCGGCTGGCGAACCGGTGCCGATGAAAATCGGGTTGCCGGAGAGCATGTTCAGCGGGCTGCCGTCGGCGGTCGTGCAGCGGGCGGCCCGCCCGTTCCAGACGATGATCGAGAAGCAGGCCGGCCTGAAGGGCGAGGTCGTGGTCGGCCGCGACTACGTCGATCTGGCCGACCAGTTGCGCAGCGGCAAACTGGACGTCGCGGTGCTGCACGGGTTCGAGTACGCGTGGGTCAAGCAGCACCCGGAGTTGCTGCCGCTGGTGGTTACCGTCCCGGGGAACAAGATCCAGGCGTGCATCGTCGTGAACGCCGAGTCGAAGGTCCAATCGCCACAAGGTCTGAAGGGCGAAACGGTCGCGATCCCGGGCAACACCAAGGCGCACTGCCACCTGTACCTCGCTCGCCTCAGGGGCACCCTGCCGGACGGCACCTGCGGGCAGTACAAGCTCAAGGGCAAGACCGTGGAGGAGGCGCTGGACGCGGTCTCCGACGACCAGTGCCCGGCGGCGCTGGTGGACGTGGCGGCGCTGACCGCGTATCAGAAGCTCAAGCCGGGAGCCGGCTCGCAGCTGCGGATCCTGGTGGTGTCGGAGACGTTCCCGTCGGCGGTGGTGGTGTACCGTAAAGACGCGTTCCCGCAGGGCACCGCGCGGAAGTTGCAGGACGGGCTGGTGAACTGCGTGAACACCATCGAGGGCGAACAGCTCACGAGCCTGTGGCGGCTGAAGGGGTTCGAAACGGCCGGGCCGGCGTACCAGGCGGAACTCGACAAGTGCCTGAAGTCCTACCCCGCGCCCGAGAAGAAGTAGTCCTCGGTCTGTAGTCTGTAGCCGTGGCGGTGCCGGACCGGCCCGCGACGCGCGGCCACAGACACCGGGTACAGAAAGACCCGCTCTCGCCGCGGCACCCCGAACCCCCGATCAACCCCCGCACGCTGCGGGGGTTGATCGCGCTTCCGGGCGGCTCCCAACCTTCCGCTTGTGTTCGCCGTCGAGTACAGTTGAAAGTATGTGATCGGGTGTACAGTTGAGTTCATCGTGATAATAGGCGCAGGATCTCGCGCCCTTTCAAGAGTGGCACAATGGCCGAGTCAATCGAAACCGTTTCCATCGCGAGCGAGGTGCGCACGCGGTTCCTCACCTACGCCATGTCCGTGGTCAGCGGCCGCGCGCTGCCGGACGTGCGCGACGGGCTCAAGCCCGTGCAGCGGCGCATCCTGTACGCGATGTACAACGACCTGAACCTCACCGTGGACAAGAAGGCGCTGAAGTGCGCCAAGATCGTCGGCGAGGTGATGGGTAACTACCACCCGCACGGGGACAGCGCGCTCTACGAGGCGCTGGTGCGCATGTCGCAAGCTTGGGTGTTGCGCGTGCCGCTCGTGTTCGGGCAGGGGAACTTCGGCTCCGTCGACGGCGACCCGCCGGCCGCGTACCGGTACACGGAGGCGAAGCTCACGCGCCAGGCGGAGATGCTCCTGAACGAACTGGATCAGGAGACGGTCGAGTTGCGCGCGAGCTACGACGGCACCCGGCGCGAGCCGGAGGTGCTGCCGGCGCAGTTCCCGAACCTCCTGGTGAACGGCACCGCGGGCATCGCGGTCGGGATGGCCACGCAGATCCCCCCGCACAACCTCGGCGAGGTGCTGCGCGGCTGCGTGCTGCTCATCGACAACCCGGACGCGACCGTCGCCAACCTGCTCGACAAGATCAAGGGCCCGGACTTCCCGCTAGGCGGCAAGATCCTGGCCGACCGCGCCACGCTGCGCAAGATCTACGAGGAGGGCACCGGCACCATCAAGGTGCAGGCCGAGTGGAAAGAGGAGAAGGTGGACCGCGGCGCGCAGATCGTGATCACGTCGATCCCCTACGGCGTGAACAAGGGCGACCTGGAGAACACCATCGGCGCGATCATCGACCAGCGGAAACTCCCGCAACTCACCGGGCAGTCGAACGAGTCGAACGAGAAGGACGGCTTGCGCCTGGTGCTGGAGCTCAAGAGCGGTGCCGACCCGAACCTGGTGATGGCGTACCTGTACAAGCACACCGAGTTGCAGAAGTCGTTCTCTTACAACATGACCGCGCTGGTGCCGAACGCGGACAACACGCGCATGGTGCCGAAGGACGGGCTGAGCCTCAGGGACTTGCTCCAGCACTTCCTCGACTTCCGGCTCGCAACGGTGAGGCGCCGGTTCGAGTACCAGCTCCGCCAGTTGCGGCGCCGGATTCACATCCTGGAGGGCTTCGCGATCATCTTCAACGCGCTGGACAAGGCGATCAAGATGATCCGCGAGTCGAGCGGCAAGCCCGACGCGGCGGAGAAGCTGAAGACCGCGTTCAAACTCGACGACGAGCAGGTGACCGCGATCCTCGACTCGCAGCTCTACAAGATCGCGCAGCTCGAGATACAGAAGATTCTGGACGAGTTGAAGGAGAAGAA
>JBJSXS010000523.1:0-3178 GCA_046086545.1 Gemmata sp. | reverse complement strand
CGTAAGTTCGTTCTGGCTCCCGGCACCCGCCGGGGGTCGTCACCTCTGGAGCCACGCTCATGCGCCGGACCCTCTGTCGGATGATTGCCGCGGCCGTGCTCGCGGCGGCGCCCACGGCCGCTCACGCCGCGGCTCCGGCGCCCGTCGCACCGGCCAAGAACGCCAACCCGATGGACGCGGCGCGCAGGGCGCTCGACGAGGTCGGGGACATGAGCTACCAGGGCAAGTCCTTGAACGAGGTGATCGGCGACATCAAGGACAAGGCCAAGGTGGACGTCACCATCGACCCGACCGTGTACCAGTTCGGGTTCGACCCGAACCAGCCCAGCATCACCTTCGCCGCGAAGGGCGTGAAGCTGAAGGACGGGCTGCGGCAGGCGCTGGCCCCGTTCAACCTGAAGTGCGGGCTGACCAAGGACGGGCTGTACATCTCGACCGAGGAGGGGCTGACCACGAAGCAGCTCCGCCAGCGGGTGAGCGTGGACTGTGACGGCACCGCGTTTGGTGCGGCCGTCAAGCAGCTGGCGGCCGACACCGGCGCGAACCTGGTCATCGACCCGCGGCTCAAGGACAAGGCGAACGCGGCCGTCACCCTGAAGCTCGACGACGTGCCGCTCGAAACGGCGGTGCGGCTGCTGGCGGAGGTCGCGGACCTGGGCGCGGTGCGGATGAGCAACGTGCTGTTCGTGACCACCGGGGACCGGGCCGAGAGGTTGCGCCCGAGTTCGGACGGCCCGACGCAACCGGCCCCGGGCGGGCAGGTGTTCCCGTTCCCCGGCATCGACCGCCCGGTCCCGGTCCCCGGCGTCATCGGGCCGCCGGTCATCGGCGGCGCGGTCCCGGCGATCCCCGTCGAGGTGCCGGCCAACCCGGTCCAGAAGCCCGAACCGGCCCCGCCTGCGCCGGAGAAGGGCCCGGGTAAGTAAAGTCGGCAGCCTTCAGCCCACGAACGCGCCCCCGGTGAACCCGGGGAACGGGTCGAGGGCCAGTTCGCTGGTGAACCCGGGGCCGCTGCGGACCCGCACCGCGGCGGCCCCGGGGCCGGACCCTGTCAACAGTTCGGGAGCCCCGTTCGCGTCGCGGTCCGAGGTCCCGACCGTAACCCCGCCGGTGAACCCCGGGAACGCGAAGAAGCTCGCAACCGCGTTCTCCGTCCGACCGTCGAACACCTTGACGTGTCCGCCTGGCGCACCGGGGCCGGCCCCCGCCACGATGTCGGCGCGTCCGTCGGCGTTCAGGTCATCGGACGCCACCGTAACACCGCCCGTGAACCCGTCGAACGCGAAGAAGCTCCGCACCAGTGCACTCGTCTGGCCGTCGAACGCTTTTACGTGCCCGCCCGGCGCGCCCGGGCCGGCGCCCACGATGATGTCGTCCGTGCCGTCGTTGTTCAGATCGCCCGCGGCTACCGTCACACCGCCCGTGAACCCGTCGAACGCGAAGAAGCTCCGCACCGCCGCGCCGTTCCGGCCGTCGAACGCCTTCACGTGACCGCCCGGGGCGCCCGGCCCGGCGCCCGCGATCACGTCGGGGATGCCGTCGCCCGTGAGGTCCCCGGTCGCCACCCTCACTCCCCCCCGGAATCCGTCGAACGCCAGAAAACTGAGCCGCGGCGCGCCGTCGGCCGCGTACACGACGGCGTGCGCGGCTCCGGCACCGCTCCCGACGACGACCGGCACCGCCGAGAGGGGCAGGGCGGACCCGAACTCGAACGCGCCGATATCCAGCGCCCCACCGGCGACCCGGAAAAAGCCGCGCTGGTCGGTCGCGGGGTCGCCGGAAAACGCCGGGTTCCCCGCGTTGATCGCCGGGCTGCCGGGGAGCAGGGCCATCGTCGGGGTCGGCCCGCCGTTGTCCCGGAGCGGCCCGAGCAGCGGGTCAAGGCCGCTGATGTTGGTCGGGTCCGTCATGGTCTGGGTGCCGTAGACGAACGACCCGGCGGGGTCCTGAATCAGGCTGTAGCCCACCGAGGTGTACCCGCCGTAGATGTCCGGGGAGCCGGACCCGGCGGTGTTGCCCGCGACGATTGTGTTCTGCAGGGTGAGACTGCCCGAGAAGACGGCGATGCCGCCGCCTCGAGCGGTGGACAGGTTGGCGCTCGTGGAGTTGCCCGCGACGGTGCTGTTGCGCACCAGCAGCGTGCCCCCCAGGCTCGCGATGGCCCCGCCGCCGACCCCGCCGAAGGTGCCCGTCGCCGCGTTCGCGGTGAACGTGCAGTTGGTTACGGTGCCGTCGCCGCTGCTGGCCAGCGCCCCGCCGGCCCCGCCGGGCACCGACCCGTTGTGCGCGGAGTTCGAGACGAACGTGCACCCGAACAGCGTCAGCGAGCCGGCGCTGAAGATGCCGCCGCCGTTGCCGGCCTGGCCCAGCGCGAGCGCCCGGTTGCCGCTGAAGACGCTCGACCTGATGACCGCCCGGCCGGTGGTCGCGACGGCCCCGCCCGAGCCGAACGTAACCGCGTTGCCCACGAAGGTGCAGCCGTCGATGCCCAGGTAGCCGCCGCTGGCGACCGCCCCGGCGGAACTGATGGCCGTGTTGCTGGCGACGGTGCAGTTGCTCAGCCGCAGCGTGCCGGACGGGTTGTCGACGGCGGCGGCGCTCTGGGCGGCGCCGCCGGTCAGGGTCAGCCCGGTGATCGACACGCGAGGGGCGCCCGCAACGGCGAACAGCCCGCTGCGCTGCTGGCCGCCGACGGCCAGCAGGCCGGCGCCGGGCCCGCTGATGGTCAGCGATTTGTCGAGCACGACCCGGGTGGAGAGTTGGACGGTCTGCCCGTTGAGCGCCGGTGCGAAGGTGATGACGTCGCCCGCGGGAGCGGCATCGGCGACGGCCTGGCGCAGCGTGCCCGCGCCCGCGTCGGCGCTGCTGGTGACGACGAGCGTGGCCGGCACTGCCCGCCCCTCGAGAGGCTCAAGTGCCGGGCGGAATGAACCGGCGCGGCCGGGCCGGTTGCGCGAAGGTGCGAACATGCGGGAGCCTCACAAGCCGGGTCGTGCGGCGAGCTCCGCAAGGATCGTACCGCGCGGGAATAGTTCCCGGCGCACGGCGTTCCGCCGGTGAGGGGCGGTCGACCCGTGACGGGCCCGCACATGGCCATATGCGGGGTGTGCCGAACGGGCGCGCCGGCGGGAGTCGGTCTGCGGCCGCTGCCCGCGGGGTCGGAAGCGCGCGAGCCCCG
>JBJSXS010000522.1:0-2528 GCA_046086545.1 Gemmata sp. | reverse complement strand
CAAGATGTGAAGGCCACTCTCGAACGGACGTTCAAGAGCGAGATGGGCTGGGCCTCGAACGCTGGACCGACCGCGACCACCTATAAATCAGCACCCGACGCACTGCCAACGGTGGGCGTGCCCGAGAATGCCTCGGCCGCGACGGACATTCGCACAAGAGCTTTAGCGGTGGTCCGGGTGAACTCGGACCTGACGAATCGCGGGGTGGGAGACGGTTTCGTGGGTTGGGTCGATTGGCTCTGTGGGTTCCCGGTGGCGACCCGCAAGGCGATTCCGACACCAACGCGATCGAGTCGTTGAGCAGCGCGACCCGCAAGTTCACAAGGGGCGGAATGTGCGTAAGATGATGTCCGAAAAGGACTTGACGGGACAGACATGGCGAACGGCCGACCCGGGGCGGGCGCTTCGAGAGGGCAACAAGAGCGACCCGCGCCGCCTTCTTTCCTGCTGCCCTCTCGGGTGCCGGTCACGCGGTGGCTAGCACCATTTGCAGCTGGTCCGCGGCTGGGAGCCGTCCGGTGCGCTCCAGCTGGTTCGCCTCGTGGCGGACCGCCTCGAACCCCTCGCGCAGGGTCCGCAACACCTTCCGCGCGTTCTCGATCGCGGCCGGCGTGGCCTGCGTGATCTCGCTGACCACGTACTCGTACAGCCGCAGCATGTTGGTGTTCGCCTCGGGGTTCACTTCGACGCGCACCCCGGACGCGAGTTCGGTCACGATCAGCTGCGTCTTCGACAGCTGCGGGAGCGCGGTCCCCGGGTCGCCGGCGGCCAGCGCCGCCTCGGCCCGGTCGAGGCGCTCGAGTGCCTTGTCGTAGAGCGCCAGCAGAAGGTCGATGCGTGACCAGCCGGTCGGCTCGTCCTTGCGGTACTTCTGGTATGCGTTCATCACGGTGAATCCCCGTTATTTTGAACTGTTGTTGCTGACGGCGAACGAGGACAGTTGGGTCTGCAGGCCCTTGAGGCTGTTGACCGCCGACTCCATCGCGACGAACTTCGTCTGGAGGTCGGCCGTTTTGGTTTCGAGAACGCTGTTCTGCCGGGCGATGGTCTTGTCGATGTCGGCGGTCTGCTGGGTGAACCCGTCGTTGATCGCCTTGAACCGGCCGCCGGACGCGTCGAGGTACTTGGACAGCACGCCGCTCAGTCGGCTGGCGAGGCCCTGCGTCACGGTCACCTTCGCGCTGCCGGGCGCGGTCAGCGACGAGCGGACCTGCAGGCCGTCGGTGTTCGCGTTGCCGGAGTTGCCCGTGAGCGACTGCCCGACGCCGGTCGCGGCCTCGACCTTCCCGTTGACGGTGAAGCTGCCGACCACGTTCGTCCCGGTCGCGTTTTCGGTGCCGTGAAACCCCAGGAGCGCCGTGACGCCGCCGCCGGTGACCGCCACCTGCGACGACGCGCCGTACTGCTGTGAGGTGATCTGGATCTTGCCTGCCCCGTCGAGCCCGACGCTGACGGGGTTGCTCTCCAGTTCCGGCGCCGCGTTGATCCGCTGCTGGAGCATCGCGACCAGCGTCTCCGGGGTGTAGCTGCCCGGGGGCAGGGTGATGCCGGACGCCAGCAGGCCGTTCACCTTGACCAGGAGCGAGTTGTTCGGCGGGCTGATGATGATGCCCGCGGCCGCCGGCCCGGACGCGATCACCACGGCCCGTGTCGCCGGCACGGCCACATCCACCTGGTACGGTGAGCCGGCAGGCGTCGGCCTGGTTTTGCTCCCGCCGATGGCGAACTCGACGCCCGCCGTGTCGGACGAGCCGCTGAGCGAGAACAGCTTTTTCAGGTCCCCCGGGGTCGCGCCGCCGGTGCCGTTGAGCGCGGCCGTCAGCTTCGACGAGTCGAACGTCAGCTTGCCCTTTTCGTTGAACGCGATCCCGACCGACGACAGCCGGTTGGCCCCGCCCGCCAGCCCGGGGATGCTGGCGTTGAGCGCGCCGGCCAGTTCGTTGGTGAGCTCGCCCACGTCGCGGTTGCCCAGCAGCACGCCGGCGGCCTTCGTCTCCGGGTCGTAAGCCGTCTTCTCGGCGACGAAGTCGCGAACGGCGTTGAAGGAGTCTACGAAGTCTTGGGTCGCCTTCACTACCGCCTCGTTGTCGCTCGCGACCGTGAGCGTGATCGGTTTGGCCGCGTTCGCTTGCTGCAGGTTCAGGCTGACGCCGGGGATCAGCCGGTTCACCTGGTTGGTGGGGCTCGACACGGTCAGCGCCCCGGCGCCGCTGCCGACGGTGACTACGGCGTCGGCCGCCGCCTGCACCACCTTCTCGGCGGGGTCGATGGACGCCCCGGTGCCGGTCGTCAGGTTGTTCGTGACGGCGATCGCGTTCGCCGCGCCGGTCTTGGCCGAGGTCAGAAGCAGGCGGTAGGGGGCGGCCGAGCCGTCGTTGATGACGGACGCGCGGACGTCGCCGCCGGCCGCGTTGACCGCGTCGGCCAGCCCTTGCAGCGTGGCGCTCTGCGGGCCGACCGTGACCGTCGTCGCGGCGCCGCTGCCCACCTGCAGGGTGAGGGTGCCCTGCTTGATCGCGGCGTTGGGG
>JBJSXS010000521.1:0-6782 GCA_046086545.1 Gemmata sp. | reverse complement strand
GTGAGCTTCGGCGGGTCGGCGCCGGTGAGCTTGCAGAGCGTGGGCAACAGGTCAACGGACATGAAGTGAGTGTCGCTCACGGTCTTTTCGGGCACCTTCCCCGGCCAGCGCGCGATGAGCGGCACACGCACCCCGCCCTCGAACGCGGTGAGTTTCCCCTCGCGCAGCGGCCCGGCGGTGCCCGCGTGCGCCCCGTAGGACAGGAAGGGGCCGTTGTCCGAGAAGAACAGCACCAGCGTGTTCCTCTCCAGATCGTACCGCTTCAGTGCTGCGAGCACCTCCCCCACGCCCCAGTCGAGTTCCTCGACCACGTCACCGTACAGCCCACCGCCCGACCTCCCTTTGAACCCCGGGGACGCGAAGATCGGGACGTGCGGCATCACGTGCGGCAGGTACAGGAAGAACGGCTCGTGCTGGTGCCTCGCGATGAACTCGACCGCGAGGTCGGTGAACCGCTTCGTGAACTTCGACTGGTCCGGGTCCTTTTCGCTCACTCGCGCGCCGCGGTAGAAGGGCAGCGCGGGCAGGTCGCGCACCGTGGGGTGCAGAGGGCCGTTGTCGTTCGAGTACGGCAGCCCGGCGTAGTCGTCAAAGCCCCTCTTGGTGGGCGCGAACGGCGCACGGTCGCCGAGGTGCCACTTGCCGTAGCACGCGGTCGCGTAGCCCTTCGTCTTCAGCAACTCCGGCAGCAGTTGCTCGCCGGGGTGGATGCCGACTTTGCTCTGGTGGTTGAGCGCCCCGGCCATCGACACGCGGTTCGCGTAGCAGCCTGTCAGGAGCGAAGCCCGCGACGCGGTGCAGACCGGCTGCGACACGTAGAAGTCCGTGAACCGGGTGCCCTCGGCTGCGAGCCGGTCGATGTTCGGGGTCTTGATATTCTTGTTACCGTAACAACTCAGATCGCCATACCCGAGGTCGTCGGCGAGAATAATAACAACGTTCGGCCCGCGCTCGGCGCCGCACGCGAGTGCGGGCGCACCCGCGAGCAGCAGCACAAAGAGACGGCGCAGCATGGGTGCCTTTCGGGAAGACAGGCGGCCCGCCTGTCAGTGCGAGGTAGGGTAGGTCACGGACCGCGGTCCACCTTTGTTTTGATTATGTTCGCCACGTCGTCGGGGACCGCCGGGAAGAACTTGTATCCGGTGCGCTGCTCGACGGTCGCGACCGACACCGCGTACCCCTGCCAGTGCTCGGGGACGGAGTCGTCGTTGGGCACCCAGACGGCCAGCGTGCGCGTACTCGTGCTGGGCGTCGCGCCCTTGTTGGGCAGCACCATCACCACCTTCCAAGAAGCCGCGGGCACGTGAACCTTCACGCTGGTCCCGATGGTCTGCTTCTCGCCCTCGCGGCCCTTCCCGCCCTGCCCGTCCGGCCCGCACGCGATGTACAACTCGCTCCCGTCGCGGGTCAACCGGCGGCAGAAGTCCTCGAACCGCTCCCACGCGCCCTGGTTGCTCTGCGGCGACTGGGGCATGATGTTGGTCATGAAGAAGACCGGCTTGTTGTTCTCGGGCGTGTTGGACCGGTCCTTGTGCGGGCACAGGTGGCCGCGGTCGAACCCGCCGCCCGCGTACATGCCGGTGGTTACGCGGCGAAACCCGGTCGGCAGGTCTGGGTCTTCGGTGAACGGCGGCCGCGGTGTGTCACCGATGTCTTGGTTGTTCAGGTTCCAGCAGACCCAGTTCGGGATCTTTTTCGCGTCGTTGTACGACAGGACGTACTGCGGCCGCTCGATCAGGTACGCGTCTTTACTAGCCGGGTCGTGCTTGGCGTCCGCAGGCATCCCAAACCGGATGTTCCGGTTGTCGTGCAGCCGCGTGTCGCCCGGTTGCTGAGGGTGTTCGGGCGGGTGTTGTCGCTCCCGGCGGGCGCGCACCAACGCGGCGATCCCCGCTATGACGAGGATCAGCACACAGACCGCGATCCGCTGGTTCGGGGTCAGGTTGTCCAGCAGGTTCTTCTGTGAGGCCATGTGATCCCTCGAAGGACGGGCTTCAAGCCTGCCCATGAACGGGCAGGCTGAAAGCATGTCCTACGTCTCTACCGCTTTCGTCTTCACGCCGGAGAACTGGCCGTCGGCGGTGCGGCCGACGAGGTAGATGTCGATGTTGATCTCGCCCACGCGGACCACGGTCACGTTCTTGATGTTGTTCTTCAAAAGCGCGAACAGCGGGGCATAGTCGCCGCGGCTCTCATCGGGGATGGTGCGCGCGAACTGAGCCAGGGTCTGCTGCTCGATGGGAGCGTCGCCCCTCGCGCCGCTGTTGGCGCGTACGGCATCCTCGACGGCGGTGCCGGCGGCGCCGGTCCACGCGAACGGCTCGAACGGCGCGTCCGTCTCGCTCGTGTACAGCAACCCCTGTACCGCGGTGGTCAGGTCCTTACCGATGGCGTTCGCCTTCGGCACGGCTCGGCTCCGGTTACGGCTTCTTGGGGTGTGCGATCTTCACCGCGTCGGCCTTCTCTTTGATCGCCTCCGCGGTCTCGTCCGCGACGAGCGGGAAGAACTTCAGCTTGGTCTTCTTCTCCACCTCCGCGACCGACACGCGATAATCGGGCCAGTGTTCGGTCACCGTGTCGTCGTTAGGCATCCACAGCGCGATGGCCCGCGTGTGCCTGGTCGGGTTGGTTCCCTTGTCCAGTACCAGCACCACCTTCCAGACGTGCGCGGGCACGCTTACGAACGGCGGGTTCTTGCCGATGGTGAGCTTCCTCGAGCCGTCGCTTGCCACCCCGCCGAGGCCGTGAACGCCCGCCACGATGTACAGTTCCTTCCCGTCCTCGGCGAGTTCGCGGCAGTACCGCTCGAACCGCTCCCACGCGCCCTGATTGCACTTCGCGGACTGCGGAACGATGTTGGTCATCAGGAACACCGCGTCGTTGTTCGCCTCGGTGTCGGACCGGTCTTTGGACGGAACCAGGTGCCCGCGGTCGAACCCGCTGCCGGTGTAAACCGTCGAGCCGATGTGGGCGAATTCCTTCGGCAGTTCCTTGTCGGCCGCGAACGCGCCGCGGGCGGTCTTGCCGATGTCCCTCGCTACCAGCTGCCAGCACACCCAGTTCGCGGTTTTCCGCTTGTCGCTGTACGACATGACGTACTGCGGGCGGTCGATCAGGTACGCTGCTTCCTTGTGCGCGGGGTCGCCCTTCGCCTCGCCGGGCATCCCGTACCGGACGTTGCGGTTCGCGGGCGCCTTCGGTGGGTCCGCGAAAGCCGGGAGCGCGGTAACGAGAGCGAGTAGTAAGAGGCCAAAGCGGCGCATGGGTAGCTCCGACCAGCCCGCCGCGCAATCAAAGGCATGAAACGAGTTCAAGACGCTTTGCCCGGGCGGCGTGCTGGCAAGTGGTTCACTCCCGCGTGATGACCAGCACGCGGCCGTTGTTTGCGTCGGATATGTGAATCTCGTTGGTCTTCGGCTGAACGATCACGCCGTGCGGCTGGCTGAACTCCGCCTTCAGCGGGTCGCCGTCTCCCAGCGCGGTGCCCTTCTTGCCGGTGCCCGCCACGACCGCGAGCGTGCCCGCCTTCGGGTCGAACCGCACGACCCGATGGTTTTCCGTGTCCGCGATCAGGATGGTTCCGTCCTTGTCCACGCACAGGTGCTTCGGGCCGTTCAGCGCGGCTTCGAGGGCCTTGCCGGCACCCTGCCCCGCCTTGCCGGTGCCCGCGACCGTCCGAATCTTTCCGGCCCTGTCCACGACGCGCAGCGCGTGCCCGCCGCGTTCCAGTACCCAGAGGTTCCCGTCCTTGTCCACCGCGTGCGCCCGCGGGTCAACCAGGGGCTGCGCGGTTGCGTCTTCGCCGTCCTTGGGAACACCACCTTTTCCATTGCCCGCTACGGTCGTAACGGTCTTCGTCGCCATGTCGATCCTGCGGATGCGCTTGTTGTCGAGGTCGGTGACGTAAAGGTTCTTCTTGTCCGGGTCGAACGCGACGCAGAACACGCCGCCGAACTTCGCATCCCTGGCCGGCCCGCCGTCGCCCGCGAACCCCTTCTGCCCAGTGCCCGCGAACGCCTGAACCGTGCCGTCCTTCGCGTGGTAGGTGCGGACCCGATTGTTCCAGGTGTCCGCGATGTAGACGACGTTGTCCGGCCCCACCGCGAGCGAGTGCATCCCGTTGAACCGGGCCTTCAGCGCCGGCCCGCCGTCGCCGGCGTCGCCCTTCTCGCCCTCGGTTCCGGCCAGCGTGACGAGGTTGTCTCCGGCCAGCGCGCGGAGCCGCTCGCCCTGCGCCATCTCCACGATGACCATCGAGCCGCTGTCGTAGAAGTCCACGCCGAACGGCTGGATCAACTTGGCTTTTCGCGCCGGCGAGGCGTCGCCGCCCGTTCCGCCGCCGGCCTTGAGGCTGATCTTGTCCGCGCCCCGTGCGGTCGTGCCGAGCAGTAAGCACGTGAGAAAGAGAGCGCTGCGCATGATGACATCCCTCGGGTTCGTCCTGAGAACCTAAGCGCCCGAGGCCGCCGGGTCAACGCGGGCCCCGATGCGCTTTTCGCGCTCGCCGTTGATCGGGCCTTTGGATATTGTGTTTCGGTGGCGCCGTGGCGGCGCCGCACCGTCACACAGGAGCGTGAAATGCGGACGCTACTCGGGATCACGGCCATTCTCGTACTGTCCTGCGGCGCGGCTGCCGCGGACGACAAGATCGACGCTGCCAAGCTGGTCGGCAAGTGGGAACCGAAGGAGGCCAAGAAGGGTGAGTCCATGCTGATGGAGTTCACCAAAGACGGCAAGCTCGTCGTCACCGGCAAGATGAACGACAAGGACGTGAAGATCGAAGGCACCTACAAGCTGGAAAAGGACAAGCTGTCCTTCGTCCTCAAGTTCATGGACATCGAAATCAAGGAAACGGTGACCCTCACCAAGCTGACCGACGATGAGATGTCCGGCAAGGACAAGGACGGAAAGGAAGAGTCGTTCAAGAAGTTAAAAGCGAAGTAAGCCCCGGCGACATACACGACGCCAGGCCTTCTGAATGAGAAGCCGCGATCAGCCGCACGAGCTCGGCCGATCGCGGCTTCTCATTATTGTTTTCCGCTCGCCACGAGTTCGAAGAAACATACCCTCTAATCGCAGCGGCCACGCCGCCGTTCTCGCTTTACCCCTTTCGGAGTCTGCCGTGCGTCCACTCGTAGCGTCCGTCGCGTTCGTCATCCTCGCCGGGTTCGCCACCGCGGCCGATGACAAAATCGATGCCAAAAAACTGGTCGGCAAGTGGGAGCCGGCCAAGGCCGAAAAGGGCGCCCCGAAGATGACCCTCGAGATCGCCGAGAAGGGTAAGCTCACGCTACTCGTGGCGCTGGGCGACAAGACCGAGAAGGTGGAAGGCTCTTACAAGCTCGACGGCAACAAGCTCGAAGTCGAGCTTTCGTTCGGCGGCAAGAGCGAGAAGGAAACGCTGACCATCACGAAGCTCACCGAGGAGGAACTCGTCACGAAGGACTCAAAGGGCAAGGAAGACGCGCTGAAAAGGGTCAAGGGCAAGTAACAACCTCCGTGTTCGTTCTCGTCGGGCGTGTCACACCGGTTCCGAACGGACCGGCGCGACACGCCTTGCTCTTTTCCCCTGGATCCGGGAAACTACTGGTTCCGACTGCTCAGGGTCAGGAGGGACAGCCATGCGGCATTTCGTCGTGGCGATGGTCGCACTGTGGGGCACGCTCGCACCTGGTGCCCCGGTCCCGAAGGAGCGGGCCGAGGCCGAAAAGGTGGTCGGCACCTGGAAGATGACGGTCGACTCGCGCGGCAACACCGACACGCACCTTGAACTGGAGTTCCAGCTGGGCGGGAAAATGGTCATCCGCCAGGTGCTCACCAACGGCACCGCGTCGGTGTTCGAGGGCACCTACAGCGTCCTCGGGACCGAACTGCCCTACGAGGTGAAGCAGGGCACGCGGACCAAAAAAGAAACCTTGACCATCAAAAGACTGACCGCCGACGAACTCATCCTCGTCGATCCGGACGGGCTGAAGGAGGAGTTCGTTCGCGTGAAAAAGCCCGGGACGAAGAAGGACGAGAAGAAGTGAGCCGGACACGGGGAGCGACGATGCGCGCGACTGTGGCAGTGTGTCTGGCGCTGGGTCTCGCAGGGGGCGCCGCTCCTCAGGACAAGAAGGACGAAAAGATCGACGCGAAGAAACTGGTCGGCAAGTGGGAGTCGGTGGCGGACGAGAAGCAGCCGAAGGTGACCGTCGAGTACACGGCCGACGGGAAAGTGACGGGGCGGATTCAGCTCGAGAGCATAGAGTTGGCCGTCGCCGGGACGTACACGGTTGAAGGCGACAAGCTCACTCAGAAAACCAAAATCGACGGCAGGGACCTGACCGTCATCATCACGATCAAGAAGCTCAACGACACCGAACTGACGGGCGAGTGGGACGGCGGCAAGCAGAGCTTCAGGCGGGCCGAGAAGAAGTAGTGCGTGCAGTGACGGTCACGGCTTCGTTTCGCGGCTAACTCGCGAGGGAGCGAATCTCGGCCGCCGCACGCTCGCACTGCACGCGCGACACGTCAAGGTGGGTGACCGCCCGGACCACGCGGGTGCCGAGCGGCGCAACCAGTACACCCTTCGCCTTCAAGCGCTCCGCGACCCGCTTCGCGCCGCCGTGCCGCTCGTCCACCTCGAACCACACCAGATTCGTTTCCACAGCCTTCGGCTTGAGCGTGAACCCGGGCACCTGTGTAACGGCGTCCGCGAGGAGTTTCGCGTTCGCGTGGTCATCCGCGAGGCGCTTGATGTGGTGGTCGAGCGCGTATTCGCACGCGGCCGCGAGGAACCC
>JBJSXS010000520.1:0-4690 GCA_046086545.1 Gemmata sp. | reverse complement strand
TCTACTCTTTCCGCACGCCGGCAACGGTGACCGCGAAGCCCAGCGTCACCTTCTTGCCCTCGGCGACCAGCGTGCGCTGAAGCGTGGCGGCATACACGCCGTTACCCTTGCTCACGACCTTCACGGCGGCGGCGTCCTTGCCGTTGTTGGGCCACAGCAGCAGCACCGCGGGGTGCCGCCCCTCGTTGACGAGGCTGCTCACCTCGATGACCTTCTTCGGCTCCATGTCGGCAAGCGCCTTGTCCTTGTCGGCGGGGCACATGAGGCAGAACTCCGGGTTCGGGCTGGTGCCGGTGTGGTCGCCGATGTCGGGCTGTACCATGAACCGCAGCGTGTACACGCCGGCCGCGATCTCCTGCTTGCGGAAGTCGGTGAACTTCGCCGGGAACCGGATCGCCCCGACCAGCGCCCCTTCGGGGATTTCGCGGTAGCTGAGACCGTTCTTGATCTGCTCCTCGGTGGCCTTCGCCGGAATCTCGGTCCGGAACCAGACGGTCATCACCTCCGTGTCGCCGTCGCGCACGACGAGCGCCTGCTCATCGAGAGCCTTGCGGACCGGCTCCGCGAGCCCGTGCGGTGGCGAAACCTTCTCTACCTTGGCTGCCAGGGTCGGCTCAACGGCGCAGAGGGGGGTCGGAGCCGCGCAGATCAGCGCCGCAATCACAAGTCTCATTCGCGTAGCCCCTAATAAAGTGTGAGCCGCGGGCCGAAGGCGGGCGCGACCGTCTCACCCCACCACGTCCTCGCCGAACCGCTCGATCACCTGTTGCCAGACGCGGCCCCGTAGCCGGTTGCCCTCGAGCAACTGAAGCCGCTTGAGGTTGTCGAGGTACGGCGACCTCACGAGCGCGCGGGCGGCGTCGTTGTCGAGGCTGTTGTTTGTCAGGATCAGTGACGTGAGTTTTCGCGCGCCGCGGTGCTGCGCGAGCGACTCGACGCCCGCCGTTGTGACCACTGGTTCCAACCGAAACGGCACGAACGGCGAATCGTCCGCCCGCGCCTCTTCCGTCTCGACACCTTCCAAATTCAGTTCCGTTACGCGCGCGAAGGCGACCAGACCGAACAGCGCGTCGAACGGCCGGGCCGATGTGATACGCCCGCCACGGCATTTAACGCTTTCGGCAGTGAAGCACGCCGCGTGGCGGACCGACCACCGCCGCAGCGCATCCGCGTCGCGGAGCTGGTCGGTTTCGAGTTCGGTCTTCTTCCACGCTGTCGAAAACCCGCGGTCGTACGCCTCTAACGCATCCGGCACCACGGCCGGCCGCGGGCCCTGGCGGCACTGCCAGCGAATGAACACCGCCCGGTCCTCTTCGCCGTTCTCTTGCAGGAAGTCGGCGTACACGAGGCGGGGGGTGTCGTCGTCCGGCGCGTCGAAGATCGCACGCAGGAACGCCTCGTGCTGCGACAGCGGGTCCATTACAGCAGCCCCGTGCGGTCCTCGAAGCCGAACATCAGGTTGAAGTTCTGCACCGCGACCCCGCTCGCGCCGCGGACGAGGTTGTCTTCCGCCGCGACCACCACCAGGCGCCCGCGAACGACCTTCACGAACAGGTCGAGGAAGTTCGTGCCCGCGGTGTCCTTGGTCGCCGGCGGTGCGGTGCGGTAGCGCACGAAGGGGTGAGCCGCCGCGAACTCGCGGTAGACGCTCTGTATGTGGGGCTCGGACGCCTCGCCCCGGAGCGGCGCGTAGATGGTGCTGAGAATGCCGCGGTCCATCGGCATCAGGTGCGGCGTAAAGATCACCGACACCGGGTCTGCGGTGAGCCACTGAAGGGCTTGTTCGATCTCCGGGGTGTGCCGGTGTGTGCCGACCGCGTAGGCGCTCACGCTCTCGTTGCACTCGGGGTAGTGGTACGGGAGCTTCGGCGTGCGCCCGGCCCCGGACACCCCGCTCTTGCTGTCGACGATGATGTTGGCCGCGTCGATTACGCCCGCGCCGATGACGGGCGCCAGCCCGAGGATGGCCGTCTGCGGGTAGCACCCGGGGTTCGCCACGAGCCGCGCCGCGGGGATATCACCGGTGCCGAGTTCCGGCAGCCCGTAGACCGCGTGCGACAGGTTCTTGAGGTCGCGGTGCGGCTCCTTGTACCACCGCTCGTACACCGCGGCGTCCTTCAGCCGATAGTCCGCGCTCAGGTCGACCACGCGGATGCCTCGCTCCAGCAGCGGCGGGATGCTGTCCATACTGTTCCCGTGCGGCAGGCACCCGAACGCGCACTGCACGCCCTTCGCCTTCAGCGCGTCCGGGTCGAACGGCTCGCACTTGATGTCGAGCCTGCCCAGCAGCGACGGGTGCAGGTCCGCGATGTGTTCGGACTGGCGCGACGTGATCGCGACGATCTCCGCTCCCGGGTGGCGCAACAGAATCTTGATCAGTTCCACGCCGGTGTACCCGGACCCGCCCAGCACCGCGACCTTAACCTTGTTCATTTCGACCGCCCTTCGGAATGTCTCTCACCCATACGATATCGGCAACCTCCGCGCAGAACCAACCATGCCCGAGCCAATGACCATCACCGAGGCCGCCGGGTTGATCCGGGCCGGCGGCCTAACGCCATCCGACCTGCTCGAGCGGTGCGTTGAGCGCATCGAGCGCTACGACGGCCGCGTGCGCGCGTGGGCTCACCTTGATCTCGAAGGCGCCCGCGAGCAGGCCGCGCGCCTCACCGCGGAACTCAAGAACGGCCGGCACCGCGGGCCGCTGCACGGCATCCCGGTCGGCATCAAGGACATCATCGACGTGTTCGACATGCCCACCGGGTGCGGCTCGAAGCGGTGGGCGAACAGTTACGCCCGCCGCGACGCGACCTGCGTGGAGCGGTTGCGACAAGCCGGTGCTGTCATCCTCGGCAAAACGGTCACGACCGCGTACGCGAGCTTCGACCCGCCGCCGACCCGCAACCCCTGGAACCTGGACCGCACCCCGGGGGGAAGTTCCAGCGGTTCGGCCGCCGCGGTCGCTACCGGAATGTGCCTGGGCGCGCTCGCCACGCAAACCGGCGGCTCGATCACGCGCCCCGCGAGCTACTGCGGTGTCTACAGCCTCAAGCCGACGCACGGCCGCGTCAGCGTGGACGGCGTGCTACCGCTGGCACCGAGTATCGATCACATCGGCGTGATGGCGAACTGCGTCCGCGACCTGGCGGTTCTGTTCCAGACGATTGCCGGGCCAGACGGCCGCGACCCGGGCGCGCGGACGCAGACCGTCGCCGACCCGTTCGCGGGGTGCCACGACGCGCCGGGCGAGCCGGACTTTGGCCCCTCGCAGGAGTGGCTCTGCGTCACCGACGACTTCTTCCTTCCACGCGCGGACGGCACCACGCGAACCTCGTTCGATGCACTGGTGCGGCGCCTCGCCCGGTACGAGCCGACGCAGGGAACAGTAGGTCGCGTTCAACCGGTTTCGCTCCCGCCGGGGTTCGCGGAGGCACCCGAGCAGCAACTCACGGTGATGGCGGCGGAGGCCGCCGCGTACCACGAACCGCGGTTCCGCCGGCACCCGGGCGACTATCCGCCCAAAATCACCTCGCTCATCGAGCGCGGGCTCCGCGCCTCTGCGGCCGAGTATGCCCGCTGCCGTGAGTCACAAGCACGCCTCACCGAGGAACTGAGAACCCGGTTCCGCGCGCTACTGGTTCCCGCAACGCCCGCGGCCGCGCCGACGGCGGAAACGACCGGCGACCCGTCGTTCAACTCGCCGTGGAGCTTCGTCGGCATGCCGGTCGTGTCGCTCCCGTTCGCTTACACGGCCGACGGAATGCCGCTCGCGGTGCAACTGGTCGCCAAACAGGGCCAAGAAGACGACCTGTTCCGCACCGCCGTGCGGGTCGAGGACGCAACCGCTTTCGAGCGCCGGCCGCTTCCGCTATGATGGGTGCTTATGTCGTTCGCGGACCAACTCGACATCCTGTACGAAGACAACCACTGTCTGGCACTGAACAAGCCGGCCGGCTGGCCCACCACGCACTTCGACGGCAAGGACGAGACCGTGGACCGGCTGGCGAAAGCGTACCTGAAAGAAAAGTACGACAAGCCCGGTAACGTGTTCCTCGGCGTCGTCCACCGGCTCGACAAGCCCGTGAGCGGGTCCCTGCTGTTCGCCCGCACCAGCAAGGCCGCGTCGCGCCTGAGCGAGCAGTTCCGCGAAGGTGCCGTCGAGAAGGTCTACTGGGCGGTCGTTGAGGAGCACTCGAAGGGCCACAACACGCACGAAGCCCCGTGGCGCGCGGCCGACGCCGGCGCGCTCGAAGACTGGCTGAAGCGTGATGACGCGGCCGCCAGGACGGACGTTGTCGAAAAGGGGACGCCCGGGGCACAATTCGCGCGCCTACTTTTCCAGGTGAAGGCCCGGCACGCGGGCCTACTGTGGCTCGAACTGCGACCGCACACCGGGCGCAAGCACCAGCTCCGGGTGCAGCTCGCCAGTCGCGGATGCCGCATCTACGGCGACGCGAAGTACGGGAGCGGACACGCGTTCGGCCACGCGATCGCACTGCACGCGCGGAGCCTCACGTTCATGCACCCGACCACGAAAGAGCCGATCTCCGCGAGGTCCGAGGTTCCCAAGCTCTGGCGCGGCCGCTTCGCACACCTGCTGAACCCGACGCAATGACCACCGACGAAAAGCTGGCCGCGATCCTCGCCGCGGTGCAGACCGATCCCGGCAGCCGCGGGCTGGCGCGAGACC